>CANJDY010000309.1 GCA_947472635.1 Chitinophagaceae bacterium | reverse complement strand
TCTACTATTTTATTTTTGAAAATCAAAGCCCTAATCTTGTTGCCCAAAAAAGCGGTAACAAAAACGCCTGTCAGTCCCCCAATGACACTGGAGAAAAAAATTGTCCATGGCGACAAACCTAATACAAATCCAGCTGGTATGGCTGCGTATATTTCAAATGTTGCGAGTCCGGCAACGGTAAGTATTTTAAGAATCATATGGTGATATTCAATTTTAAAATTACACATGAAATTAGTTGAATCGCTTCGTTAAAAATACATAAGTGAGAACTAATTTATGAAAAGGTGTTTTTTGACTTAAAGCTTCTCCATTTTTTCGAAACGTAAAGCTCAAAGGAAAACCTGCGGTAGTGATTTGCAGGGTGTAAAATAAAACAGGCGAAACA
This sequence comes from Chitinophagaceae bacterium, assembly GCA_947472635.1. The sequence goes on along the minus strand of CANJDY010000309.1, from coordinate 3,466 downwards.
CCAGAAAGGGTTTCGCCTGTTATTATAAAAAAGGATTCTTATTTGCTTGCGGCAAATTCCTTCCGGATAATATTCAATGCGCCACCTGCTTTAAACCACTCGATTTGTTGATCATTGTAAGTGTGGTTTACCTGGATGGTTTGGTTTGTTCCATCTGCATGATGCAACACTAATTGCAAAGGTTTATTAGCGGAAAAAGTTTCCAACCCGATGATGTCAATGGTATCATCTTCCTGTATTGCATTGTAGTCTTCCTTATTTTCGAAGGTAAGTCCAAGCATACCTTGTTTTTTCAAATTGGTTTCGTGGATACGGGCAAATGATTTTACCAATACTGCGCGAACACCTAGGTGGCGGGGTTCCATGGCAGCATGTTCTCTTGAGGAACCTTCTCCGTAGTTTTCGTCACCTACTACGATTGAGCCAATTCCTTGTGCTTTGTATGCTCTTTGAGTAGAGGGTACGGTGCCGTACTCACCTGTTAGCTGGTTTTTAACAAGATCGGTTTTTTCATTAAAAAAATTGATGGCACCAATAAGCATATTGTTGCTGATATTATCCAAATGCCCCCTAAACTTAAGCCAAGGGCCTGCCATACTGATATGGTCAGTGGTACACTTTCCTTTTGCTTTGATCAGCAACTTCAATCCTTTAAGGTCTTTTCCTTCCCAAGCAGCAAAAGGATCTAATAGTTGAAGGCGTTTGCTTTCTGCTGAAACCAACACTTGGATTGCACTACCATCCTTGGCAGGAGCTTGGTATCCGGCATCTTCTGCATCAAATCCCTTTAGCGGCAATTCAAAACCAGTTGGGGCATCTAATTTTACCTGCTCACCTTTATCGTTGGTAAGGGTATCTGTCAGCGGATTAAATGTAAGGTCACCTGCAATCGCCATGGCAGTCACGATCTCGGGACTTCCTACAAAAGCAAACGTGTTAGGATTACCATCTGCACGTTTGGCAAAATTGCGGTTGAATGAATGTACAATGGTATTTCTTTCTGCTTTTTCTGCACCAACCCTAGCCCACATACCGATACAAGGTCCGCAGGCATTGGCAAAAACGGTAGCGCCAATCTTATCAAATACGCCCAAAAAGCCGTCTCTTTCAATGGTATATCGAACCAACTCACTACCAGGCGTAATGGAAAACTGGGAGGATAAAGTAAGCCCTTTGTCTATTACTTGTTGAGCCAAACTTACCGCCCTGCTAATATCTTCATAAGAGGAATTGGTGCAGCTGCCGATTAATCCCACTTCTATTTTAGTTGGCCATCCATTGGCTTGGGCGGCTGCTTTCATTTGTGAAATAGGCGTAGCTAAATCGGGGGTAAAAGGTCCATTTAAATGCGGCTCTAAGGTAGTAAGGTCGATTTCGTGCACCTCATCAAAGTATAGTTCAGGATGGGCGTATACTTCCTTATCTCCTGTTAAATGTTCAGCGATAGCATCTGCGGCGGTGGCTATTTCCTCGCGACCGGTTGCTTTCAGATACCGGCTCATGCTGGCATCATATCCAAAAGTAGAAGTGGTAGCCCCTACTTCGGCACCCATATTACAAATGGTTCCTTTTCCAGTACAACTCATGCTGGTAGCACCTTCTCCAAAATATTCCACTACCGCACCTGTACCACCTTTCACCGTAAGAATTCCTGCTACCTTTAAGATGACATCTTTTGGTGCAGCCCAGCCATTTAGTTTGCCGGTTAATTTGATACCAATCAGTTTGGGCATTTTTAATTCCCAGGCTAGACCCGCCATTACATCACAGGCATCTGCACCACCTACACCAATGGCAATCATTCCCAAACCACCTGCATTAACGGTGTGGCTATCTGTGCCAATCATCATTCCACCGGGGAAGGCATAATTCTCTAGCACTACCTGGTGAATAATTCCTGCACCAGGTTTCCAAAAACCAATTCCGTATTTATTGCTAACAGAAGCTAAAAAATCATACACTTCACTGCTTTCGGTTACTGCCCTAGTAAGATCGGTCTTGCTATTTACTTTTGCTTCTATCAGGTGATCACAATGCACGGTACTGGGTACCGCTACTTGACTTCTTCCACTTTGCATAAACTGAAGCAAAGCCATTTGAGCCGTTGCATCCTGCATCGCAACGCGGTCTGGCGCAAAGTCAACATAACTGTTTCCTCTTTCATGAGCTGCAGTTGCATCTCCCTGCCAAAGATGGGCATACAATATTTTTTCAGTAAGGGTCAAAGGTTTGCCAACTGCTTTGCGGGCCGCTTCAATTCGGCTCCCAAAATTTGCGTATACCTTTTTAATCATTTCAATGTCGAAGGCCATAATGTCAATTTGAATATTAGGAAATAGGTAAAACTGATAAAAAAGACATTGGATACATAAAAACGATTCAGCTAAATTGCTCTAGCATTCAGTTTTTACATTTTCAATTTATTTTTTTTGCAAATTTACAAAAATTCAAGTGAGCTTTTAAGAAAAATGCAGGTTTAAATCTATAATAAATCATTATTATTTTGTAAATTAGCTAAATGAAATCTATCCGGCACTTTATTGAATGGCATATTTTTGGCGTTTGCACTGCCATAGGGGAGCGGTTGGGGATAGCCACTTCGATTATCAGAAAGAATTTTATATATATATCATTTATCACCATGGGATCACCGGTGATTATCTATCTTTTTATTGCTTTTTGGATGAATATCAAACAGTATATCCTCAATGCTAGACGTAATCCTGCAAAGTATTTGTAAAATGCACTGCAGCAGGCTGCGCTGATTAGTCTGCCTGCAATCCTCCTTCAATTGGCTTTATAATACCGCCTTTCTAATCCGAATGAGTTTTTCGAGTAATGGTTCAAGTAAGTCGAGCTGCAGCATATTGGCTCCATCGCTCTTGGCTGCTGCTGGGTTTGGATGCGTTTCAATGAACAATCCGTCTGAGCCTGTCGCAATCGCTGCCTTTGCAATGGTTTCGATCAGTTGGGGATTTCCGCCAGTAACCCCGCTAGTTTGGTTGGGTTGTTGGAGGGAATGCGTACAATCCATAATAACGGGTACCAGTTGCTCTTTCATCCAGGTGATATTTCTATAATCTACCACCATATCCTGGTAGCCAAATGAATTACCTCTTTCGGTTAACATTACTTTTCCATTGCCCGCTTGGTTGATTTTTTCAACAGCAAATTTCATGGAGGGCCCGCTTAGAAATTGTCCTTTTTTTACGTTTACAATTTTACCTGTTTGAGCAGCTGCAATTAGCAGATCCGTTTGCCTACAAAGAAAAGCGGGTATCTGGAGCACATCAATATAGGGGGCTGATAATGCCGCTTCTTCGTGTGAATGGATATCCGAAACGGTGGGCAAATGGTATTTTTCTCCTACTTTTTTCAGTAGTTTCAAGGCTTCGATGTCTCCAATACCAGTGAAAGAGTTTCCACTGGTGCGGTTGGCTTTTCGATAAGAAGCCTTGAAAATATA
>CANJDY010000308.1 GCA_947472635.1 Chitinophagaceae bacterium | reverse complement strand
TTCTTTTTTTTCCATTAGCTTTTACGGGCGTTTGCACCAAAGAGTTGTGCAGTGTTAGAGATAATATTGCAGCTTACAATGATACCAATGCACAGGTATTGGGTATTTCAGTGGATTCCCTATTTGTACTGGATAAATTCAAACAAGAGCAAAATCTTAATTTTCCTTTGCTAAGCGACTTTAATAAGGAAGCGGCGAAGGCTTTTGACGTTTTATATGAGCTATTTCCAGCTTTTGAAATGCAAGGAGTAAGCAAAAGAGCAGCATTTGTCGTTGATAAAGAAGGAGTTATAAAATATGCGGAAATTTGTGCCACTCCCGGTGATTTACCTGATTTTGCTGCCATTCAAAGCACCTTACAAAGTATTTAGTCTACGATTGATATCCTTTTAGCATAAATGCACAATCACCAGGCCCTACTATCGGTAGCCTGGTGATTGCTTTTATCAAAGAATTGATTACTTTTACGGTACTGAAAAAGCTAATTACCATACTAAGTTTAGTTGGAGGAACGTATTTTACTTCGTTTTCCCAAAGCAAAACTGTTAATTCAGTAGATGCTGCCCCCAAAATAATTAAGTTTTTTCCTAACCCTGCGTCCTCGAATATCAACTTCGAACTTCAAAAGGGATACGACCAGTCCTATACCTTGGTACTTTTTAATTTCATGGGAAAGCAAATGAATGAACTATCCCCTTCCTCGCAACTAATCAATCTATCGCTAAATAATTATTACCGGGGAATTTATATTTTTCAACTAAGGGATAAGGCAGGAAAAATAATTGAATCCGGCAGATTTCAAGTGGTAAAATAACCCTCTTCAGATTATATACCCGCATTTTTTACTGAGCAAAATAGACTTACAAACGCTATTATTTTTTGGCTCGAAATTACAATACCTGCACAATCAAAAACTTTAAATAATGCGTATTTTCCTGATCCCTGATAATAGGATGATCAGCGGATTGACTATTAAAAACCACCTGACGAATTTTCCGTTTGGCATCCTTGGCAGCCATGGAAATGATATCTAAAAACAACTCGGGTTTTACCAGATTGGTACAACTGGAGGTTACCAAAAATCCGCCAGGTTTCACTAGTTTAATTCCTCTCAGATTAATTTCCTTATAGCCTGCTACTGCTTTGTCAATACTACTCCTGCTTTTTGTAAAAGAAGGTGGGTCAAGCATCACCACATCCCATTGCTTTCCTTCTTTAGTCCATTCTTTAAGCACATCAAATGCATTAACACAGTCAAATGTACAAATGCTTTCCACTCCATTGAGTAGGGCATTTTTATTACACATGTCAATTGCATTTTGAGAGATATCAATACCCGTGACTGATTTGGCACCATATACAGCAGCACTTATTTCAAAGGACCCCGTATAGCAAAATGCCCCTAGCACATCAGCTCCTTTCACAATATGCTGTACCGCCTTTCGGTTGTCTTGCTGATCCAAAAAGTAGCCTGTCTTTTGACCATTGGCTATATCCACGTGAAACTTGATGCCATTTTCATGTATGATAATATTGGTATCAAAGGCTTCAGAAAGGAATCCCTTGTGTTGTTCCATTCCCTCCAATTCTCTAACTGGCACATCATTCCGCTCGTAAATTCCTTTGGGAGAAAAAATCTTTTCCAATGCCTTAACAATAGCAGGCTTCCAGATATCAATGCCCAGCGCCAAAGTTTGTATTACAAAATAGTCGTTGAACTTATCGATGATCAATTGAGGTAGCTCATCCGCCTCACCAAAAATTAAGCGGCAATTTTCAACATATCCCAATTTTTGACGATAGGCCCAGGCCTGTTGAATCATTTCATAAAAAAACGCATCGTTGATTTCCCTGTTTTTATCCCTGGTCAGCAAGCGGACCATTATTTGCGACTGGGGATTAACATAGCCTTTTCCAATAAATTTTTTATCGTGGGTTAACACATTTACAATTTCACCCGCCTGCGCAGCTGCATCCAGGGCCTTGCCTCTGTTAATTTCATTGGCAAAAATCCAGGGATGCCCACTTTCTACCCTGCTGCTGATATTTTTATTAAGAAAAAGACTTTTCATCCAACAAAGGTAACTATTGTAGGTAGCTGTCAGTCAGTTTGAAACAAGAAAGCAGTTATATCTTTCAAAATTGTCAATTTGGCTGAAAACTAGGCTTGGCAAAATGTTTGACAATCGTACATTTGCAAATAATTTTACCCTAATTGATCCACTGCAGCCAGTGAGATAAACGAATTAATATTTTTTTATGGAAGAAAAGACAAAAGTTACGCCTGACGAGGAAGCACTAGCAGAAGCACTAAAAGGATTTACAGATATTGATACCAATGAGGAGGAAGCTCGGGGCAAGACAGATTTGAGCAATGCCGAACCTGAAAATGAGGTAGAAAAACTTCAGATAGTGCTGAATGAACAAAAAGACAAGTATATCCGCTTATTTGCAGAATTCGACAACTTTAAGCGCCGCAATGCTAAAGAAAGAATGGAACTGATTCAAACTGCAGGCAAAGATGTCATTACTTCATTACTGGACGTTTTGGATGACTGTGACCGCGCAGACAAGCAAATACAAACAACCGAAGACCTTCAACAGATAAAGGAAGGGATCCAGTTGGTATTTGGCAAACTTAGAAATACCTTACAAGCAAGAGGGCTCAAACCTATGGAAAGCATTGAAACGGATTTTGACGTAGAGAAACATGAGGCAATCACTGAAATTCCCGCCGCTCAACCCAATTTGGTAGGCAAGGTGGTAGATGAAGTTCAAAAAGGCTATTATTTAAATGATAAGATCATCCGCTTTGCAAAAGTGGTGGTGGGGAAATAAGTTAAAAAAGTTCATTTTAGCTATTTAGCTAAATACCAATCGCATTATGAAAAGAGATTTTTATGAAATACTAGGCGTTTCAAAATCGTCTACACAAGACGAGATAAAGAAAGCGTATCGCAAGGTAGCTATGCAATTTCATCCCGACAGAAATCCGGGAGATAAAGCTTCTGAGGAGAAATTTAAAGATGCTGCTGAAGCCTATGAAATATTAAGTGATACCGATAAAAGGGCTCAATACGATCGCTTTGGACACAATGCTTTTAGCCAGGGAAGAGGTGGCGGCGGAGGCGGTTTTAATGGTGGAGGAATGAATATGGACGATATTTTCAGCCAGTTTGGAGATATTTTTGGAGACGAAAGTCCATTTGGTAGTTTTTTTGGAAATGGAGGGCGACGCTCATCAGGTGGTAGAGCAAGAGGAGTAAGAGGAACTAACCTTCGTATAAAAATAAAACTTACCTACGAAGAAATGGCCAAAGGGGCCACCAAGACAGTCAAAGTAAAAAAACACGTGAGCTGTACTACCTGCTCAGGTAGTGGAGCAAAAGATAAAAATAGTTTACAGACCTGCAGCACTTGTGGCGGAACAGGTCAAGTTAGAAAGGTACAGAATACATTTTTGGGCCAAATGCAAACGGTAACTACTTGCCCTGGTTGCAACGGAGAAGGAAGTACCATTGCCAATAAATGCACTGCCTGTAAAGGCGACGGAAGGGTATATGGTGAAGAAACGGTTGCCATTGAAATTCCGGCGGGTGTTCAGGAGGGAATGCAACTTAGTATGAGCGGAAAGGGAAATGCCGGTGAGCGGGGTGGTGCCAATGGAGATCTTATTATTTTAATTGAAGAAGAAGCCCATGCAGATTTGCATAGAGATGGACTGAATGTTGCTTTTGACTTGCACATAACTTTTCCCGAAGCAGTATTTGGCACCAATGTAGAAGTGCCTACCATTGACGGAAAAGCCAAAATAAAAATACCCCCAGGTACCCAAAGTGGAAAAATATTCCGC
>CANJDY010000307.1 GCA_947472635.1 Chitinophagaceae bacterium | reverse complement strand
TCACCAGAATAGGGAAAACTGGAAACATTGAAACTTTTAAGGTTTACCAACTAAAGCGTACAAAATATGAAGGCAATTATTTTCGCTGCCGGTCTCGGCACTCGGTTCAAACCTTGGACGGATGAGCATCCTAAGGCATTAGCGATAGTGAACGGAAAATCCTTATTACAGCGCAATATTGAATACCTGCAGCAATATGGTATTACAGAGGTGGTAGTGAATGTGCATCATTTCGCCAACCAGATCAAGGAGGCTATTGATGAAAATGATGGCTGGGGAAGTAATATTTCAATCAGCGATGAAACAGAAGAAGTATTGGAAACAGGAGGAGGTTTAATGAAAGCCAGGCATTTACTAGAAGGAGATGAACCATTTATTTCTTTGAATGTAGATATATTGACCAATATGGATCTTGCTAAGCTGATTGCTTTTCATCAGCAACATAGACCATTGGTCACCATGGGGGTCACCAATCGAAAATCTTCTAGGGTCTTATTATTTGATGAGGGCAACCGATTGTGCGGATGGAAAAACGTGCAGACAGGAGAAGAGAAAATATCGATTCCAAAACCCCATCTTATAGAAAGGGCCTACAGTTGTGTGGTAGTGTATGAGCCGGCAATTTTTTCTTTGATACAGCAGCAGGGAAAGTTTTCAATCATAGCAGCGTATCTCGATCTAGCAGCAGCCAATTCAATTATTGGATTGGATCACAGTGGCGACAAACTAGTAGATGTGGGTAAGCCCGAAAGTGTAGCCATAGCAGAAGCGTTATTTCAGTAAAAGAAAAGCGTTCCATCCCCCAATCATTTAAAAACAAAACCCCCATTTTTCTTTCTTAGAAAATGGGGGTTTTGATATATCTTAGGGATTAAAGCACCCTTTCGCTCATCCTATTTTGGAGGAGTTGAGTCAGCAGCTGGTTAATCTTTTTTCTTTTCAAACAGATCTTTCTTTTCTACCACTTTTACCTTGTCTTTTTCTTTCAACAATTTGCTGACTACATCATAGGGACCTGATATCACATTGTCGCCTTCTTTGAGACCTTCTGTAATTTCTATGTAATTAATATCTTGGATAGCTGTTGCAACTTTTAGCTTTTTTACCAAACCTTCTTTATCCACCACAAATACCACTACCTCCAGCTCGTCTGCTAAAGCCACTGCTTTTTCGGTTTCATTGTCTTTACCAGCGATATTTTTTTTAGTGCTATCATTGATCTCTCTTGTGGTAACTGCATTGATGGGAACGCTTAATACATTCGAATGGGTTTTTGTCTGTATGTCTGCGCTGGCACTCATTCCAGGTCGAAAAGGATAGGCTCCCTTATTTAAAAGATCAGAATAACTTTCGGGCAATAAACGCACGTATACTTTGTAGTTAGTAACATCGGTGCTGGTATTGGCTAGGGCCGATTGGCTGGCGGCTCCATTGTTGCTGCTGGCGATCTGTGTTACCAAACCTTTAAATTTACGGGAGCTATATGCATCTACGGTTACGATGGCGCTGTCGCCCAAATGAACTTTTGGAATATCGCTCTCGCTCACGTCTACACGAATTTCAATTTTGGCCATATCGGCGATGCGAAGTATTTCGGTTCCCGACATCAAATTGCTTCCTACTACCCGCTCCCCCTTCTTTACATTGAGCAGACTTACCACTCCATTCATCGGAGCTACTACGGCAGTACGTCCTAGGTCCTTATTGGCTTTTGCCAGGTTTGATTGGGCACTTTGCACCGCTGCCATTCCGCCCTTGATGCCTTGTTTGGCAGCATTGTAATTGGCCTGAGCACTTTTGTAATTGGATTCTGAAAGATTAAATTCATTGCGACTGATTACCTTGTCATCAAACAACTGTTTTTGCATGTTGTAAGTTTTTTGTGACTGCTCGAGCTGGGCTTTTAATGCTTCCAATGATGCCTGAGCATTGGCTACTTGGGCCTGGCTTTGTGCTACACCGCTGGCTGCCTGGTTGGCTTGTATGCTGTAGATGTCAGCATAAATGCGCGCTACTACTTGCCCCTTGGTTACACTATCGCCTTCGTGCACGGTCAGTTCTGTAATTTCTCCACTAATATCCGGACTTACTTTTACTTCTATTTCGGGGTAAATTTTACCACTTGCATTTACGATTTCGATGATGGTACGTCGCTGCACTTTTTCGGCCGTCACCTTGGTGCCTTCTTTTTTACCAAATACACCGGCATATTTTAAGCCGCCCAATACAGCCACTAAAATTACCAGTCCAATTAAAATCCATTTTACCGTCTTGCTCATATATTGAATCTTTTTTTATTTTAAATATTCCGGTGAGTCACCGTCTTTCTACAACTTCAGCCCCTGCCCTCTGTAAAATTCCAGCACTTTCATTTTAAAAACATAGTCAAACTGGTTCAGTACACTTTCCAGTTTGGCTCTAAACAAATTATTTTGGTTGGTGATCAGTTCAAAAGTACTGAGCATACCTACCTCATACCGTTTTTGAGCAAACTCGAATGAGCGTTGAGAGGTGGCTACAATTTTTTCACTAGCAGTGAATTTCTCCATCGCTACAGTGGCCGCGTTATAAGCCTGGTAAATATCTTGTTTTATTTTTTGATTGTCGCCTTCCTTTTGCAGTTCTACAATGCGGATATTGAATTTACTCCTTTGCCAGTTGGTGCGTGCCTGTGCACCATTAAAGATGGGTACACTGAGTGCCAATCCCACCGACTGTCTGAAATTTAGGTTAACCTGGTCAAAAAATGCGGAATTGCCATAACTATAGCTGGTAAAAGGCTGGTTGGGAAAAACGGAATAATCCGTGGCTCCTACAGATACCTTTCCAATAGGTGCGAGGATTTGGCGCGAACCAGTAATTTCTTTGGCTCTGCTATTGAATCCCGAACCCAGACTACCAAAGGCAGAGAAAGTGGGATACATTCTTCCATGGGCGGCCTCGGCGGTTTTTTGGGTGGCTTTTAGCTTAAAATCATTTACGCGTTGCTGTGGTAGATTTACCAAGGCCAGTGCAATAACCGCTTCTGGCTGAAGGTCGGCGATGGGCTCTACGGGTATCAGTTCTACTGGGGGTACATCTATTTCAAAGGGTTCCGAAGCGTCGAAGTTCATGCTTGATTTCAGCAGCAGCGTAGCTTGCTGAGCGTTTCCCCGGGCGCTGATATAGCTGGCACTGTCGCGGGCCTGCTGTGCTTCCAGCTCGGCGGCATTGAGTTCGGGCAGCGAGCCTGCATTTACTAGTTTGCGGGTATAGGCAAGCTGTTCCTTGGTTTGTTGCAACTGCACGCGGGCAATATTTTGCTGCTCCTTGGCTAATAGTACTTGCAGGTAACCGTTAGCAACGGTAAGGGCGATGTCGTTTTTGAGTTTGTCGATACCGGCATTGGCCGCCTGTAGCTCCCATTGGTTGGCTAGCACGGTGTTTTTTTTGCTGTACCAGTTAAATATGTCAGCACTGGTTTGCAGTTGCATTCCTGCACTTACATAGTTTTGGGTGATTAAGTTAAATGAGGTAGGATCTTGGTTGCGCCCATTGCTGAAACCGGTATTACCACTAAAATTGGCACCCGGGTACTGGCTGAGCTTACTTTGATTGTATGCAAGCCCCGATATGGAAGCCTGCACAGCTGACTGCTTTACGTTGATATTGTTGGCCATGGCATAATCCACAATCTTGCGCAAATCCCATTTTACCTGGCTGAAGCCGAAGCTATAAGAAAGAACTACTACTAACAACAACCATATTTTTTTCATGTACGTCTTTTGTGTTTTTGTATAAAGCCTGCCGCTAATCGATTGATTTACCATTGCTTCAATAACTGCCGCAAAATTATCATTTAACCGACATTAAT
>CANJDY010000306.1 GCA_947472635.1 Chitinophagaceae bacterium | reverse complement strand
TTTCTTGGTGTCGTTGCGTCGACCTTATATCCTTTGATGTTCATGCTCTTTGCACCAGCGGTGCAACCTATTGGTAGAATGCATTGAATTGAAAATTACCCCAGCGGGGTAACCCATAAATAGTGAAGGGTTAACATTGATTTGATTTGCCAATTGGATGTTGGTGTAAATAAAAATTGCCCCAGCGGGGCAATTTTTATTTTGTTTGAGGGTACCAATAGGTTGCTCCTCAGTAGCATAGGGATTTTCACCATTCACCATTCACCTTTCGTTTATATTTTCTCATCAAGGTCTCATTGGCGATTGAAGACCTTGTATTGACCTCTTATTTATTGATAAAAAATATGCGGAAACCACCGTCAGGGTTTGTAACCGCTGACGGGGTTATTGACCATTCACCATTACAATTGCTTCAAAAATATTTTCCGGTATTCCACTTTCATCGTAGGCATCACATGTGCCTGCAATCCCAATACCCCATTATATTTTCTATTTTTATCATCTTCGTCGGTTACATCACTCATCAAAACTCCGTTTATAAAATGCTGCATATGATTGTCCTTTACGATAATGTGAAGTTCATTCCAGTCGCCATTTTTGATTTTACTCTTCAGCGAATCGGAGTTGCCTAAGGATCCTGTTATCGTAGGTTTTATGCCTGTTTTTAAGATCGATATTTCGCCCCGCTTAGCCAAAAATCCACGGCCGCGCTCCTCATAATTCTGACCAGTATAAACATCGGCACCATCAATGTCAGCCTGGTAACCCTTTAAACCAAAGCGAATATTAGGCAACTCTTCGCTGCGGTATTGAACACCACTGTTACCTTCAGGGCTGATTCGATATTGTGCTTTAAATTCAAAGTTGGCTGGCAAGCCTCCACGCCAAATAAGAAACGTATTTGTTTTGAGTGGTTTTGCTGCAGTCACTTCTCCAACAAAACTTCCATTTTCAACACGCCAATAAGAACTGTCTCCCTCCCAGCCTTTCATTGTTTTTCCGTCAAATATTTTCACAAACCCGTCTGACCGGCCCTGTGATTTTACAAACAAAGAAATACTGGTAATGAAAACAACAAGCAATAAACGAAAACTGATTTTTGTGGACATATGTTTTTTTTTAAATGATTTTATAAAATGGTCATTGCTGAATTTAAGAAATGGCACAATCTTTCCAACTCCGAGAAGCTGCTGAATCCACCACTGCCTGACAAACTTTTTGCGTATCCAATGCTTCCCTAAAGGTAGGCGAACAAGGCTCCCCAGTTTCAATGCTTTTTAGAAAATCGGCCGCTTGGTGAACAAAAGAATGTTCATAGCCAATCCCCAAACCAGGTACCCACCACTTATCCATGTAGGGATGATCACCATCGGTAATATGGATGGACCGCCAGCCTTTGAGTTTTGATTCATCTGCATTATCAAAAAATTCGAGCCGATTCATATCATGCAAATCCCAGCGGATAGAAGCATCGGCTCCATTGATCTCAAAAGTATACTGTGCCTTATGACCACGTGCATAGCGAGTAGATTCAAATAACCCCAATGACCCATTATTAAAATGGCAGAGAAATGAACAGGCGTCATCAATGGTTACTTCCTGTACTTTTCCAGTGAGTTGATGCATCCGCTCTTTTACAAATGTTTCTGTCATAGCACTCACATCCTTAATGCCTCCATTGAGCCAAAGCGCAGTATCAATACAATGGGAAAGTAAATCCCCTAGCACCCCTGATCCAGCTACTGCAGCATCCATTCGCCATAAGCCCTCACCACCTTGTGGGAGATGTTCATTGATGGTCCAATCCTGCAGAAAATTAGCTCTGAAATGGTATATCTTTCCCAACTTACCGGAGTCGATAATTTGTTTGGCTAAAGTAACAGCGGGTAGCCGACGATAATTGTACCAAACCGTATTTTTCACCCCTGCCTTTTCAATCGCTTCCACCATACCGGTCGATTCAACCAAATCGCGTGCAAGTGGCTTTTCGCAGAGAATCATTTTTCCTGCCGCTGCAGCTGCAATTGCAATTTCTGCATGGGTATCATTGGGAGTGCAAATATCTACCGCATCAATATCGTCACGGGCAATCAGTTTCCTCCAATCGGTTTCAGTTGATTCATATCCCCACTGCTCTGCAAATGCTTTTAATTTTGTTTCGTTACGAAAACAGACCGCTTTGAGCACGGGCTCATATTCCAGTTCAGGAAAAAAATTAGGAACGCGACGGTATCCGTTGGAATGGGTTCGAGCCATAAAGCCGCCGCCGATTAAACCAATATTGAGTGTTTTTTTTGTTGCCATTAGTAAAAAATTAATACTTATAATTTTATTCAAATTTTATTCTGCTTCATACCAGCCATGTTGATCCCTCACTTTAATCATAGCTGCTAGAATATCGTTCCATGTTTGTTGCTGCGTCATAACTGCATTGGGAAACATACAACCATCCCAACAAATATGTCGGAAAGCTTTGGTCAATTCTCCAGAATCATTGCGCAACCAAAAGCCTGCATGCTTTGCAATGTCTAGTTTGCCATTGGGATCTTTAGCTTGGCAATGCCTTCCCGTTTTATCGTGAGAGCCAGTACCATGTACCGTACCATCATTTTGTGCCACATGGAAATCAATGGTCCATGGACGAAGTGCATGGGTTAATTTTTTAAGCCCCGCATCTAACACTTCACCATCGCTCCAATCAAAATCAGCAGGCAATATTCTATCATCCGGACTATTGTAACCCAACAGGTATAAAAGTGTATGGGCCATGTCGGCTTGAAAGCCAATATTTGGACGGTCAACGGCTTCTAACGTATCGACCATTGCTTTCCAACTATGCATACCGCCCCAGCAAATTTCTCCTTCGGCCGCCAGCCTTTCACCATAAGAGGCTGCTACATCGCAAGCCTCGCGAAAAGTTTCCGCAATCAACTGAGTATTGTTTGCCGGATCCAAAGCCCAGGCCTCTGGTTTACTGGCAGAGTCAATACGAATAATACCGTTGGGTCGTACGCCATATTCACGTAATTTTTGACCAAAGTGACAAGACTTGCGCACCATCTCCACAAATACTGCGCGATCTTCTTTACTACCCATGGCAGGGCCTCCCCAGATGGGTGCTACCAGACTACCGATATTTAGGTTGAGGGAGGACACTTTTTCAGCTAATTTTTTAATGCCGTCATCCGAACTGTCGATATCAATATGGGGTTCAAAAAGCCCGATATCAATTCCGTCAAACTTTACGCCATCTACTTCTGCATCGGCTGTAAATTTCAGCAAGTCATCAAAAGAAATGGGAGGCTCAGAATCAGGTCCCTTTCCTACAATACCTGGCCATGTTGCATTGTGTAGTTTAGGGTAATTATTTTTTTGCATGTCGTTCTTTTTATTGATTGAAATAATGAATGAATTTTTTATTCCTTGGCGATTACTACTGGTCGGTAGCCGCCCTTAGATTTAAAATAAAAGAAAATGAAAAGATAACATATAAACATGAATGCTGGAAAAATAGCTACGGTACGAAGGGCACTTTTTTTAGCATCATTTTGAACCCCGTTTATCTGCTCCACTGCTACTGCAGGTGCTACAGATAATTTTTTGCTATCCACTGCTTGATAGGATCCAAAAAGCCCTGTCTTAGATTCGGTTAAATAAGTTGCATGAAGGGTGGTGTTGTTTTTCTGGTCATAAGTAGCAAGGTTTTGATCGAGTTGTCTATCTTGAACAAATCCTAGAATAACCGCGCCGATAACGCCCACACCCATCATACCCACCGCTCCGGTGAAATTGATGGCGAGGGCTCCTCCCTTTGGAAATTGTTCGGATACTACTCCCAACATCGTAGGCCAGAAAAATGTTTTACCCAATGC
>CANJDY010000305.1 GCA_947472635.1 Chitinophagaceae bacterium | reverse complement strand
CTCTTCCCATCTAAATTATTGTTATCTACTTTTATATTGCACAATTCAGCAAGCGTAGGAAACCAATCTGTATTTACAGAAAACTGATCGCGCATTTGATTGGATGGGATTTTTCCTGGCCAACTAATCATGGAAGGCACACGGATACCTCCTTCAAACAAACAAGCTTTTGCACCCCGATAGACGCCTGCACTCCCTCCGCCAAAATGGGCTCGTTCTTCAGTAGAATATCCATTGTCTGATTGAAAAATAATAATGGTGTTTTCTGAAATACCCAAATCCTTTACTTTTTTTAACAACAAACCAACTTTATCATCTAAAGTAGATACAAAAGCAGCGTATAAATCTCTAGGATAAGTAACGCCTTTGTCTCTATAATACTGTAACCATTTTGGGTCACCTTGGTAGGGATAATGGGGCATATTAATGGCAAAATATAAGAAGAAAGGATTTTGCTTATTCTTCTCCATAAATTGCCCAGCTTCTTTTAGCATCAAATCTGGAAAATACTGGCCAGGATAAAACACTTCTTTTCCATTACGATACAAATCGTGTTTATTAGGGCCTGCCCAATAAAAAAAATGGGAATAATTATCAATACAACCTACCATGTGACCAAAAGAATAATCAAAACCTTGTGCATTGGGACTCATTGCTGGTTTATACCCTAAATGCCATTTTCCTATATGGGCCGTATGATAACCTGCTCCTTTAAACATTTCGGCCATGGTAAATCGATCGCCTGGCATTCCAACTGCATCATTGGCTTCAGAAGCATTTCCCGTCAAACCAGCACGCTGTGGTGTAAGACCTGTAAGCAAAGATGCCCGAGATGGCGAACAAACAGGAGAAGCATAAAACTGCGTAAACATGGTGCCACTTTTTGCGAGCTGATCAATATTGGGTGTTACTAAATCTTTCGATCCATAACAATTTAAATCAACAGCACCTTGATCATCGGAATAAATGATAATTACATTAGGTTTTTTTTGTGCTTGCAAAAAAGATGCACTCAATAAAAAAATGGCCAATAGTATTTTTTTAGAAAACTGTTTCAACTTCATAGTGATTTTTTTTTCTATTTGATCAAGTTGTTAATATAGGGATCCTTATTTTTTATCGCCCATTCCATTAATTCTTTTCTACATTGTTGTAAGGCAGTTTGAAATTTTGGGTCATTAGCCAAATTCACTAACTCATACGGGTCATTTTTAATATCGTACAAAGTTTCTCTTTGCATTCCTTCATTGTAGATCCAATATTTGAATTGTTGGTTTCTAATCATACGGCCTTCAGGCATCGGTATTTTTCCATTTACAGCAGCTCCTTGCACCAAATGGTCTGATACAACTACATAGTTCCGATTGATAGTTGTAGCAGAACCTGTCAAAATATTCTTCAAACCAATACCACGGGTTTTAATAGGCAATGGTATTCCAGCAAACTCGCATAAGCTAGGTAATAAATCTGTTCCTGTTTGAATTAGTACATTTGATTTAGCGGGCTTAAGTCCGTTATAATTAAAAATGAAAGGCACTTTAGCAGCTTCTTCATAAAACACTGTTTTCTGGTTCCAGTGGTGCGCACCTTGACAATCGCCATGGTCAGCTGTAAAAACAATTAAGGTATTTTTATCTTGTCCTGTAGCACGCAATGCGTCTAATACTTTTCCAATTTCAGCATCTACTTTTTCAATAAGTCTATAATAAGCCCAACTATATTGACGCCACTTATCATCCGAAAAATCGCCTACAGGAAATGCATCACTTGCTTGAAAAGAAGTACGCATTAATTGCATAATATCTGTTTCATTTTTAGATGGATAGAAATTGGGCCTTAACGGAGGACATTGGTCTGCAGGAGGTGGTGCACCAATTGGTCCATCGGGTAATTTGTCGCCCCTAGCCCACTGACAAATATTGTGTGGGTTCATAAAAGACACTACTAATAAAAATGGATTGGTACGTTTTATATTTAAAAACTCAGTCGCTAAAATTGGTGATAAACTATCGTCTCCATTACCTTTTTTATTTGGAAGATAATTGAACCCATGGTTAGCTGTTTCCATTCTATTATAGGGCAAATGCCATTTTCCTACATAGCCTGTTTCATAGCCTGCATTTTTAAAAATGCTTCCTATTGTAGGAAACTCCATTGGGTCATTGATTTTTTCTTCATTAGATTGAATGCCCATTTCATGCGGATAACGGCCTGTAAATAAAGAACTACGAGAAGGAATACACAAAGGATTGGCACAATATGCATTAGTAAAACTCACCCCATTTTTTGCTAAATAATCCATATTGGGTGTCTTTAAATATTTGCTGCCCAAATTAGCACTCATCGATTCGGCCGATAACTCATCAGTCATTATAATTAGCACGTTTGGCTTTTGTTGAGCCTTCAATTGCACACAAAAAAGCAATATAAAAATTGATAAAATATTCTTAATGATTTTTTGGTGTAGCATAATATTATTTATTTAACGCTGTTTTAATACTATTAATTAAAAATTTATAGCTGCCTTTTTTTGAAGGATGTTTCATTGTAAAGCATGCTCGATAAATAGAACTTCCCCAATTACGAGCAATTTTATCGTCGATAAGTTTAATTTCTTCAATAGTAACTACAAATAATTTAGAATCATAATCAACAGATAATTTGCCCCCATCCCCAGTTGTAATAATCAATTTGCCATTTATTGAAGTATTAGGCACAGTTGCTAGCAAAATAGGGATTACAATTTCAGACGGATTTTCTTTTAATTCATAAGTCTGAGAAATAGTAATAGACTTCCCTTTCTGATGACGATATATGCTTTCCAATTTAATAACACCCACCGAATCAGGGTATGTTTTAGAAATATCTTGCGAAAACAAAACTTCATTTAAAT
Source organism: Chitinophagaceae bacterium (assembly GCA_947472635.1). The sequence continues at coordinate 994 of CANJDY010000305.1, read as the reverse complement.
GGTTTGAATAACTAACATTTGAAGCACTATACTTTCTTCCTTCTTCTTGAACATTTCCATTGATAATGGGCAATAGGTTATGATACGCAGAACTATGTACCCAAAGTTGATTATAGTTTTTGGTGTAGGTACCTGCACCAGCATCAATCATTGCAGGATATCCATTGTAGAAAAGCATGAAACTTCCTACATCATTGTGGTTATGGCTTTCTTGGTTGTGACCAGCTTTTGCGGCTAATGTAAAGCCTCTTGTTGAACTTGCTTGGTCTCTAGATACCATCACTTGTATATCGGGCAACCAACTATCTAAAATAAGGGGTTCATTACCTCTAGTATCCAATAAATTTTTTGAATAGAAAAGTTCAGGCAATATTCTTAATAGTGAAAACCCGTCGCCTAAATTGGTATTAGTTTTATCTTTACTTGCCAGAAAAGCTCCCATTTCCATCATTGTCTTTGAATTGACAGCTTTACCGTATCGATAAATTAACATGGGAGAATGATTCGTTTTTGCTACGGCATCAGCAAAATTTAAATAGTACCCATTACCAATATAAGCCTTGCAAATATATTCACCCATATTTTTAATGAGTGTATCTCCAAATAGATTGAACTTGTTATTAGTGGCCATTGATACTAAATCAAGGCAATCAAATGTTGCAGCAGCAGCCTTTCCCCAATAACTAGGTCCTTCATCGCAACCTCCATCAGCAGGATATGGATCTAGATAATTATCCAAAATAGTAAATACTTCCTGTACAAATTTCGACCTGCGCTGTTTATTTTTTTCAAGTAGTAAAGTGCAGGTTAATAAATTAGAACTGATCCAGGGATTCCAATTATTAGGTCTACGTTGTTGAAAAGACTGCATTCTGTATGATAAAGTTGAGTCTGTATTTTTTCGGCTGTATCCCATCCACCTGTATTTTGGATTGGATTCAATTACCTTAAAAATTCGGCGATCAATTTCTACATAAATTCTTTCTTTTACTAG
>CANJDY010000304.1 GCA_947472635.1 Chitinophagaceae bacterium | reverse complement strand
TTTTATTGTTGCATAAATACGCATAATAATTTGAATTTGGAGGGAATTTCTGCATATTTTTACACAATCAAGAAAATTATCGCACAAAACCGCAAATATGAACCCGAATATTAACCGCCTTTACCAACTTAGTGGCAAACGCCAGCGAAGGGTGTTAGGATTAATGAGTGGTACATCTGTAGATGGACTTGATATAGTCCTTTGTGTTTGCAATGAATCGGGAATGGAAACCCATATTGAAATACTCCATTTTGAAACAGTTGCTTACCAAGATGATTATCGGAGGGAAATAAAATCAATTTTTTCAAAACGGGAAGTTGATCTGCAAAAAGTTTGTCTACTCAATGGATGGGTAGCCGAACAACATGCCAATATGGTCAATGCCTGTCTAAAAAAATGGAAAGTTGATGCAGCCTCCATCGACCTAATGGCTAGTCATGGGCAAACAATTTATCATGCACCCAAACACTTGCATCAATTGGATAATTTTTCAAATGCCACTTTGCAAATTGGCGATGGAGATCACCTAGCGGTAAAAACAGGGATTATCACCATCAGCGATTTTAGACAAAAAAATATTGCTGCTGGAGGCGAAGGTGCACCCTTGGCACTTTACGGTGACTACCTGCTTTTTAGTAAAAAGGAAGAAAACAGGATTCTATTGAATATTGGCGGAATTGCCAATTTCACTCGGCTTCCCGGAAATTTGGATGGAAGCCAAGTGCTGAGTACTGATACTGGCCCTGGCAACACGCTTATGGACGCTTACATTCAACAAAATTTTACAGGGGAATATTATGATTACCAATCTTCGCGAGCTAGGAATGGAAATGTACATGAGCCCCTGCTGGCAAGTTTGAAAAAAAATGAATTTTTCAATAACGACTTTCCAAAAACAACGGGGCCGGAATTGTTCAATCTTACTTATATTGAAAGGGCCATAACTGCAGCAAGCATCAGCTTTATTTCGCACGAAGATATGCTGGCTACCCTTAATCGCTTTTCAGCTGATACAATTGTACTGGCAATAAAAGCTTGTACGGAAGGCTGGGAAGAGGTAAAGGTATATTCCAGTGGTGGTGGAATACACAATCCATTGTTGATGAAAAGTATTCAGGAACAATTGCCTGACTACAGTTTTTTCAATACTGAAAGTTTGGGTATCAATCCCGATGCTAAAGAGGCCGTGCTTTTTGCTGTACTAGCAAATGAAGCCGTTGCTGGAGCTGCAATAAAAATAGGGAATGGCGGTAGCGATAGTCCATTTGTTAGCATGGGGAAAATAAGTTTTCCTCAGTAAATTATAATATTGAGTTTTGTAGAGCGGGTGAAGGTATTGGCTATTCTTTCCTTACCCATTTGTAAAAAAAATAAAGTATAAAAGTATATTCACTCGTTTTATAACCGGTCCATTTAAAGTAAATTTTTCAGCGCATGAATCAATTAATAAACACGGAATCTCCCTCTCATTACGATAATTTGGAAAACAAATCAGTGCTGGAGTTGATTACAGATATGAATAAGGAAGATGCAATCATTGCGCAGGTGGTGAAATCCGTTTTGCCACAAATCGAAAAATTGATTACTGCTGCACTCCCAAAAATGCAGGCAGGCGGGCGACTTTTTTATATAGGGGCCGGAACCAGTGGGCGTTTGGGTGTATTGGATGCTTCTGAAATTCCACCTACCTATGGAGTAGAAGATGGAATAGTGATAGGCCTGATTGCTGGGGGAGATTTTGCAATAAGAAAAGCAGTTGAATTTGCAGAGGATGATACCAACCAGGCTTGGGTAGATCTAAGTAAATTTGAAATCAATGCTCAGGATTTTTTAATCGGTATTGCAGCCTCTGGCGAAACCCCTTATGTATTAGGGGGCATTATTGCAGCCAAGGAAAAAGGGATTTCCACTGGATGTGTTGTATGCAATCCAAATAGTAGCATTGCCAAGGAGGTAGATTATCCGATTGAACTAGTAACAGGACCGGAATTTGTAACCGGCAGCACCCGAATGAAAGCTGGGACCGCACAGAAAATGGCACTAAATATGATTTCTACCGCCCTTATGATACAACTAGGTAAAGTAAAAGGCAACAAGATGATTGAGATGCAGCTCTCCAATAAGAAATTATGGAATAGAGCCACCATAATGTTGACAGAGGAATTAGGCATTTCCAATGAAGCTGCATCGATACTAATAAAAAAACATCGAAGCATTAAACAATCCATCAAGGCTTTTTTAACAAAAAAATAGCTACCTAGAAATAACCATGAGGATTTCCTGAAATCCCTTACACTTAATTTTTTTTCGTTTCAAAAAAATCATTCCCTACAAACAAAATGTCGATTCGGTAATGCCAGTTTTAGATACAATTATTATTTCCCAATTCCTTATCTTCGCTACAATAAAAATCACCTTCATTTTCTTATGCAGGTTTATTCCAATAACTATTTATAATACTTATGATAAAAAAAATTGTCTTGCTGGGGCTGCTTATTTATGGTATTGGATGGACGGCATGGGCCCAAGAAGATACTTTGCAACAAAGCATGAAAAGAGGAGAATCTTTGTATGCTACGAATTGCTCGAGTTGTCATATGCCAACGGGTGATGGATTGGGAGGAGCTTTTCCTCCATTAGCCAATTCAAGTTGGCTTAAAAATCAAAAACAAGTGATTGGCGTTGTATTAAAGGGGCTGGAAGGAGAAATTACGGTAAACGATGATGTATACAATGCTCCAATGGCTTCGTTCAGTCATCTAACCGACCGGGATATTGCTGATATTCTAAATTTTGTATCCAACAATTGGGGAAATAAGCAGCCGATGATAAAACCTGCGCAGGTAAAGGCAGAGCGGAAATAAGATACAAACTACTGCTGGGTAGCTTCATACAATCAATAGGGGCTGCTACAATAGCCATTTTAATTTGGAGACCTCCTTTTGTTTTACATTTCCAGTTAGCCTGATGGTGTATGCTGTCTGCTTTCCGTTTTTGCTAAGGAGCCATATCTAAAACGCGCCCTAAAAAATATAAAAAACTAAGAGTAACTTCGAGCAATCAGTTACTATGTCATCTTCAGCAAAAAATAGCATCCAAAGTTCCTATGGCATCATATTGCTTGCTGCGGGTGCATCTTCACGTTTGGGAAAACCCAAGCAAATGTTGACATATAATGACAAAACCCTTCTGCAGCATAGTTTACAAATTGCCATTGCAACTGAAATAGAATCCATTGTTACTGTATTGGGAGCCAATTCCGATTTATTAAGTGAATCATTAGAAAACCAAAAGATACGCACCGTTATCAATGAAGGATGGAGTGAAGGAATGGCCTCCTCGATCCGCTGCGGAATGGAAGCATTGCTAAAAACTGCTCCTGCACTGGATGGGATAATCATTATGGTATGTGATCAACCATTTGTAACTTCAAAATTATTGACTGATTTGGTCGAAAAACACCAGCTTACCGGTAAGCCAATCATTGCCAGCAAGTACAATAACAACCTAGGAACCCCTGCTTTATTTGATACAACTATATTTGCACTTCTAGGTTCTCTGAAAGGAGATACTGGGGCAAAAAAAATAATGCAAGCAAACCCCGATTGGGTTGAATCAGTCGACTTTCCATTTGGAGAATTTGATATCGACACTAATGCGGATTATGATTTACTGATAAAGGGGCCACAACTTTAGTGTCCGGTTTAGTCAGCTGGTTAAGAAAAAAAGATTTTAAAATAATTAACCGTTACAATAAAAATAATTAATTAAAATAGATTGTTGCTATGATCCTAGACTCTTTTGGTCGTGACCATACTTATTTAAGAATATCGCTTACGGACAACTGCAACCTTCGTTGTTTTTATTGTATGCCCGAAGAGGAGTATGAATTTACGCCTGC
>CANJDY010000303.1 GCA_947472635.1 Chitinophagaceae bacterium | reverse complement strand
ATCCTGGCTAGGCAAATTACTTTCATCCAAATTATTTCTTAAAACGGCTACATCTGCAATGTCCCCATTTTTTTCTAAATATTTGGCAATATCAACTTGGGTAAGTTTTTCTAGTCCCTCCTTAAATTGCTGGTCATTCATGTTTTTACCCATTTCAATAGACTCATCCAATATGGCTACCACATTGGTAAGCTGGTTAGCTGAACCAGGCTGCTCGATATATCGTAGCACCCACAAGGCTATTGCACCAGTTATAATTGCCGCAGCTGCATACTTTATAAATAAATTCCGTATCCGCATATCTACCACCCTAGTTGAGGAAGTCTTCACTTTTTGCAGAATGGTCTCCGGAAGACTAGTAAAGTATCCAACCGGAACTTCAAAGACATTTGCATTTTGAATAGCATGCAATACGGGGGATAATTCTTTTAATTCATCCTCGTAAGAGGTGTTTTGAATGGTGTCAATAACATTGCTAGCAAATTGAGAAAAATATCCCACAGGGACTTCAAATACTTGCTTGCCTTGTAAATCACTCAACACTGGCGATAAAGCTCGGATTTCCTCTTTAGCGCTTTCATTCGATTTGATTTTATCTAAAATGGAGGCTGACAACTGGTCAAAATATCCTTCCGGTATTGCTTTGTCATTCAAATCTGTCGTAACTGGAGGAACTCCCTGTTCATATGGCAAGCAGGCCAACACCGTTAAACTCACGCTATCGAAATATCCTTGGGGAACAGTAAAAACGTTCACCTTGTCTATTGCTGCAAGCAGCGGACTCAATGATGCCAGTTCTTTTAATATGTCAGATTTTGTTTCCATCCGTTGTGTTAGACCTTCTATTGGATAATTAGTTTAATGGTTAAGTATGTAATCCTCTATTTTTTTTACTGCATGGTGGTAGCTGGCTTTTAATGCGCCCTCGCTAGTCTCCAGTACTCTGCTCATTTCCTCGTAGGGCATCTCATCGTAATACCTCAGATTAAATACAGCCTTTTGTTTATCAGGCAATTGCTGCATTGCCAATTGCAATTTCCACTCTGCTTTATTGATATCAAAATTCTTATCAGCTTTTAACTGGTTGCTTAAGCCTGTTTCCTCATTGCTGATGGATAGGGTTTTTCTTTTTTTCTGTTGTTCAATAAAAGTAAGGCTTTCATTGGTGGCAATACGGTACATCCAAGTATAAAGCTGGCTATCTTCCCTGAAGTTTTCAAGTCCTTTCCACACCTTAATAAACATATTCTGCAATATATCATTGGTATCCTCATGTTCTACCACCATTCTACGAATGTGCCAGTATAGTTTTTCCTGGTATTTTTTAATAATAGCCGTATATCCACGCTCCTTAGTGGCGGGATCATTAAATTGCAGGAGCAGTTCTTTATCTTCCAAAAATTGTTGTGCCATACGCGTTAAACAGAATAAAAGTAAAAAAACCAATCATTTGATTGGTTTTATGGTATAAGGTTTAATCTCATTTAAAAATTAAGCATTTTTTCTTGCGAGTACTTTTTCAGCTGCTTCCACAATATTGGGAGCATCTAGTCCATATTTGGTCAATAATTCAGCAGGTTTGCCACTTTCTCCAAAAGTGTCATTGGTGCCAATAAATTCAATGGGAATGGGTAGGTTTTTAGCAGCCAATTGAGCGATGCTATCTCCAAGTCCTCCAATGACATTGTGTTCTTCGCAGGTAACAGCACATCGGGTTTTACTTATAGAGGCCAATACCGCTGCTGCATCCAATGGTTTGATGGTATGAATATTGATTACTTCTACGCTAATGCCTTTTTCTTCCAATATCCTTCCTGCCTCGATGGCTTTCCAAACTAGGTGACCACAAGCAAAAATGCTCACATCCGCACCATTAGATATTTTGTGGGCTTTTCCAATGATGAAGTCACTTTCATTAGTAAAAATTGGCCAAACCGGTCGGCCAAACCTAAGGTAAACTGGTCCATCCATTTCGGCAATCGCCATGGTGGCGGCCTTTGTTTGGTTATAATCTGCCGGCACTATTACAGTCATCCCTGGCAGCATTTTCATCAGTCCGATATCTTCTAAAATTTGGTGGGTAGCACCATCTTCACCTAGCGTTAAACCTGCATGGCTGGCACAGATTTTTACATTTTTGTTGCTATAGGCTACCGATTGGCGTATTTGGTCATATACCCTCCCAGTTGAAAAATTGGCAAAAGTGGTCGTAAAAGGTATTTTCCCTCCTATCGTTAAACCAGCTGCAACACCGATCATATTTGCCTCTGCAATGCCACACTGAATAAATCGTTCAGGAAATTCCTTAACAAATGCATTCAACTTCATAGAGCCTAGCAGATCGGCAGTAAGGGCTACAATATTTTCGTTTTTTCTGCCCGCTTCTAAAATACCATCTCCAAATCCGCTGCGGGTGTCTTTATTACCGGTTACCTGAATGTCTTTTAACATAAAAAAATTATCCTTGATTGATTAGGGCGCAAGTTATGGCTTGCAGTCAATTTAAACTGATTTTTATTGAGTTTTTTGTGCGGATTCGTTTTTTAATTTTAGTTCCCAGTTCCATGCTGAGGATATCATGTCATCCAACTGATAGGCGGGCGTCCAGCCCAATTCATTTTTTGCCTTGTTGTTGTTGGCAAAGATGGCTACTACATCCCCAGCCCTGCGGGGACCAATGGTATAGTTCAATTTTATACCACTTGTTTTTTCGAAAGCTTCAATTACTTCTAGTACCGTATAACCATCACCTGAGCCTAAGTTAAATATCTCGGGGTTGGCGGTTGTTTTTTTATCAATCAATAAATTAAGCGCCAAGGTGTGTGCATGTGCAATGTCACCTACATGTATATAGTCGCGCACACAACTGCCATCCCGTGTAGGATAATCGGTACCCAATACTTGCATGGTGGGTAGTTTACCAATGGCCGTTTGGGTAATAGCTGGCACCAGATTGGCGGGTCTGCCCAAAGGTATTTCTCCAATTAAGGAAGAGGGATGCGCTCCTACTGGGTTAAAATATCGTAGCAAAATGGCTTGTATCGGGTAACTCCTTACTGTGTCCGTTACAATCACTTCACCCATTTGCTTGGTAGCGCCATAGGGTGATTCAGCAGGTTTTTGGGGAGTTTGCTCTGTAACGGGAATGGTATCCGGACTACCATACACTGTACAAGAGGAGGAAAATACAAAATTCGGTACATCGTATTTTGCAGCACACTTTAAAATATTGACTAGTGAAACAAGGTTATTTTCAAAGTACATTAGTGGTTTTTCTACCGACTCACCCACGGACTTGTAGGCCGCAAAATGGATAATACCGGTGATGTCGTTATTTTCCTCAAAAATATTTTCTGTATCTGATAAATTGCAGAGATCTACCGAATAGTTTTTGATTGGTTTTCCAATAATCTGCGCTGCCCCATCCAAGATGGCAGCATTGCTTCTAGAATTATTGTCAACAGAAATTACTTCAAATCCATTTTGTACCAGGTCTACGATGGTGTGAACACCGATGTATCCGCAGCCTCCAGTTACTAAAATTTTACTCATGTAGGTATTAATTGAAAGGGTAGATAATTTTTTTGTCATCCAGAAAAAGTTCAACAGCATTCTTATCAAGTAAGAATTTATCTCCACTTATTTCTTATTTTTTTGCTAGGATAACCAATCTTTATTTTACCAGCAAAGTCGGCTATGCATTTTTTATTAATCTCAACAATTGCCATCAATGTAATTGCTTCTAGGCAGTATTATTTTACAAATTTACTATATGTTTTGGTCCAAAATGAAAAATCACTCATTTTGGGTGAGTGATTTAAAAAAAAATAGAACAAAGATTAATGAATAAAGAAAGTTGTAATGAAGTAAACAACCGCTGCCAGCATGGCGCTGATTGGAATGGTAAGTACCCATGCCCAGAGTAGGCT
>CANJDY010000302.1 GCA_947472635.1 Chitinophagaceae bacterium | reverse complement strand
TTGCTTTTGCGGAGATGATTGCAGGCAAGCCGAATCCATTTGATTTTACTCATTTTAATATCAATCGGTTTGGGAAAATAGATCCTTTCAGTAAAGAATGGCTGGATAAATGTGCGCTGGCTAGATCACTAAAACGAAGCGGCTAACTGGTATAGAAATAGGGTGCTGGGAGCGCTAGTTGAAAATCCGCGGTTCCAAAAAAAACGGTGGTAGTATGCATGAATTAGGCTACTTTGAATAACATTGAAGAAGAGGTTTATTTTCTTGTCCTGTATTTTTTATAAAATCTTCCTATTTGAAATTTTGAAAAACATGTCAACTACTACCCCATCTAAACTGCAGCAACTGCTTTCCAGCTCCAAAGGTTTTTTTATTGTATGGTGCATGATTGCTGCCTTCGGAACTTATTTCTGTATGTATGCATTTAGAAAGCCATTCAGCGCGGGAACCTATAGTGAATATAAACTTTGGGGGATCGACTATAAAGCGGTATTGATTATAGCACAGGTATTCGGATACATGTTGTCAAAATTTGCAGGAATCAAAGTGATATCTGAGTTAAAAGCTTCTGGTAGAAGGAATTTGATTGTCGTGCTCATTCTGATTGCAGAGGTAGCCTTATTGTTTTTTGGGCTGGTCCCTTATCCCTACAATTTTATTTTTCTGTTTGTAAATGGCCTGCCACTGGGGATGGTTTGGGGAGTTGTTTTTAGTTATTTGGAAGGGCGTAGATTTACCGAAGTACTGGGTACGGGTTTAAGCATCAGTCTGATTATCTCTTCGGGTATTTTAAAAACGTTTTATTTTTATTTACATGGTTGGGCACCTGCTATTTCTGAATTTTGGCTTCCACCGGTCATTGGTTTAATTTTCCTTCCGCTGTTTTTGTTTTTTGTTTGGATGCTTTCGGTAATACCCGAACCTACTGCTGAGGATATAGCATCTAGATCAGCCCGTACGCCGATGAGCAAAGAAGATAAAAGAAAAGTGCTTCGCGATTATGGATTGGGGTTACTTGGGTTTATTATCATCTATGCTTTGCTTGCAACGATGCGTGATTTCAGGGATAATTTTTCGGTGGAAATATGGAAGGAAATTGAAGGGAAATGGAACAAGGATGTTTTTGCGCAAACAGAAACAATAACTGGTTTGATTGTTTTAATTGTACTAGCTAGCTTATCACTAATTAAAAGTAATACCAAGGGGTTTTGGGCCACAACAGGCCTGATTGGTTTTGGTCTTTTATTGGGAGCACTATCTACATTCTTGTTTCAACTGCAGGTGCTTTCCGCTTTTTGGTGGATGCTATTGTTAGGAATGGGGTTGTTTCTTGCATATATCCCTATGCAGGTTGCTTTGTTTGAAAGAACCATCGCACTGTTTAGGATGAAAGCCAATGCAGGATTTTTTGTTTATATCTGCGATGCTACTGGTTATCTGGGAAGTGTAGGCTTAACCTTGTATAAGGAATTTTTTATGAGTGGATTAAACTGGAGTAAGCTGCTAATTAATTTTTCCTATGCACAATCTATAGTTTCCCTAGGGATACTTTTTTTTACTGTTATCTTCTTTTACAGACGAAGAAAGGCACTTGCTACAACTGTTTTTTAGGGTAAAAAGTAGCAATTGTAAACTAGAGGGATACAATTAAATTCGAATGTTGCGTCAATTTAGCGCTTAACTATTTTTTTTGCGGGTACAACTGTAGCCGCTTTCTTTTTTGGAGCCGCCGCTTTTTTATCTGTTGTTGGTGCAACAATGGGTGCAGGTTTTGTTACAACCTCTTTTTTAGGCTCAGTTGCTTTAATACCATCAATAAGCATTTTCGCAGCCTTCTTTATTCGTTTATCAAATTTCTTTTCTCCGAGTGTTGCTCTTAATGTGGGAACAGCCTTTGAAATTTGAAGTACTACTTCTGCTAATAAGCTTTTCTTGGTAGTTGATTTATTCTTTTCTGTAGGTTGTTTGACAGACATGGTCTTGTATTTTTGGTAAATGATAATACAAATTTAATATACGGGTGTTAATTCCAATGTTAATTTTTTACCTGGTTTACTTATTAAGGCTACAAAAAAAGGAGAATTATCTATGAGTGCTATTTCTTTGGGGATATTTTGGAGTCTTTTTCCTTTACTCCCACTTGGCCTTTGAGCCGAGCGATGGTATTATTGGCCTCTAGTAATTTCAATTTCAGGTCATGTAATGCAGGCAATCCAGCATGCATCAACGCTTCTGTTTCTTCATTGCTCTTTTGGAGCAGTAAGATATCCTGTTCCTGCATGTTGATGATGGCTTGCGCTTCTTTTAGTTTTTTTACAAAATCAAACTCGGCCGTTTGCTTCGATTGGTAGAGTAAACCGTTCTCCTTTTGTAAGGTTTCCTTCATCAATTTTTCACTTTTCAGAAATCCTTCTGAACTGCTTTTTGATTTTTTGAGTTCAGCTAATGTAGTTGAGCGTATAGCCCAGGCAGCTATAAAACCAGTTATAAAGGTGATGCAAATAAAAATAATGGTGGTTATCAAATCAAAGGATTAAAAGTGCTCAAAATAGCCTGTTTTAAAAATATATGCTAAAGTATTGATTTTTTCATTTCATAATATCAATTCAATGGCCTTATCTGAAGTATTTATATTTAATCCCTTTTGTACTGTTGTAAAAAAGCTTTTTAGCTACTTTTTGCTATTGTATTAATAAAAATATTCATTCGTTTGCATTTATAATGCAGAAAAATTATAAAATTAGTAGGTAGGGATATGCCTTTAGATTGAAGATCGCTAGGCGGATGTTTTTTAATATATTAAAATTTAATTTGTTGGGTAGATATTATTATGGAAGAATGTGACTATCTTTTGACCACTATTGGGATTTTTTGAAATACAATCATCTTTCGATTAGCCAATTGGTAATCCCCAAATTAATGGGTAATTGGTTTCAAGTGCAGTATAATAAATGTTATCTTTTCCGTTTTTATAAGTGTAAAAATTTCAATCTACTATGCATCCCAACAACTCCTCTAATCGATTGCTTTCGCTGGATTTTCTTCGTGGACTCATTATGGTGCTTCTAGCGATGGAAAGTACCGGTTTGTATGAAAATTTAAATGAGGCAACCAATGAAAGTGGATGGATGCAGCAATTTTTTCATCATCCATGGAACGGCCTACATTTTTGGGATTTGATTCAACCAGGTTTTATGTTTATTGCTGGAACAGCTATGGCATTTTCATTGACAAGGCAACAGGAAAAAGGTATTTCTTGGAATGAACAGTTTCTAAAAACCTTGAAACGAAGTGGCTGGCTATTTTTCTGGGGGGTGCTCAATTATGCAGTACATTCAAAAGGACTTTCCTTTGAACTTTGGAATGTATTAACCCAGTTGTCATTTACCACGCTAGTGACTTTCCTTGTGTTCAAGTGGAGCCTTAGAACGCAACTGGTTTTTTGTGTAGGGCTATTGGTTCTAACCGAGGTATTGTACCGATTTACCGGTATTCCAGGTTTTGACCAGCCATTTACCGATCAACATAATTTTGGAAATTACATCGATCTTGTTTTAATGAACAAGACCAGCGGTGGTGGCTGGGTAGCCATTAATTGTATTCCTACGGCGGTGCATACCATTGCAGGTGCTATGGCAGGCAAGTGGTTACTCAAAAAAAATCCTGTATTGTTGTGGATTTGGATTGCAGGAATTGTGTCGTTGTTATTGGGATTCGGGCTGGACTGGGGTGGGGTTACACCTATCATTAAAAGAATTGCTACCAGTTCCTTTACTTTGGTATCACTTGGATGGTGTTTGCTGGCCTTGGGAACAGCTTATTGGTGGATTGACCAAAATTGTCATCCTAAAAATTTACAATTTTTTACCATCGTTGGAATGAATTCAATTTTCATTTATTTATTTTTTGAAATAGTTGGGGGCAGGTGGTTTAATGTCTATATATCCAGTATCTCCA
>CANJDY010000301.1 GCA_947472635.1 Chitinophagaceae bacterium | reverse complement strand
TGCATGGCGCAATATGGGCGATGCCTATTTGCGTTTAAGAAAATATAAAGAGGCGATTGAAGCCTTGCAAAGGGTACTCGAATTGGCAAGGCCCGAAGATGTGATTTACGAGGCCATTGCTCATTGTTTTGATAAACTTCAAAATTATGCACAGGCAAGGTCTAATTACCGAAAAGCTACCCATCTAAACCAAGAAGACACCCAGCTATTTTATAAAATTGCCTGTACCTATATGAATGAGGGAACATGGGAAAGTGCTATCAAAAATCTGCATATCGCTATGCGAATCCACAAGATGCAGCCTGAATATAATCTTGCTATGGGGCAGTGCTTGATGGAACAGGGCAAAATAGAGGAAGCGGTTCAATATTTTGGAAATGTGGTACGGTCTAAACCTAAAAATAGCAATGGCTGGCTAGAATTATTGAAATGCCTGTATAATGCGCGGTGTTTTGAGGAAGGATTAGAGTATGTGGACCATGCATTAGTGCTTACAAATGGAAAACCTATTTTTATTTATTACAAAACAGCCTTTTTATTTGCACTGGGTAAATCGAAGGAAGCAATATTGCAATTGGAGGCGGGCATTGATAAAAATCCAAAATTGATTAAAAAGCTGATTGAATTGAGCCCCTCATTATTACAGAATCAATCAGTGGTTGATGTGATAGCCCGTTTAAAACGAGGTAAATCTATATAATTAGCCCATAGGTAGAGTCAAAATTTCCTTTCACGGGCATTTCATGAGCTTTGGTTATCTTTGCGTCCTCACTAAAATTCCTATATGAATTTCAATTTAACACAAATGCCTGAACGTACGGAAAGGCCCCGTCAACATGGTATTACAATGGTAATGGATAAAGGATTGAGTGTTCAGGAGGCGAAAAATTTCATGAGCGTATCGTATCCTCATGTAGATGTTGTGAAACTAGGTTTTGGTACTTCTTATGTAACCCCCACCTTGAGAGAAAAACTCGAAGTTTATCGGTCTTACGATGTCCCTGTTTACTTTGGCGGTACTTTATTCGAAGCATTTTTAGTAAGAAATCAGTTTGAAGATTACATCAATGTTTGTAAGGAATATGGTATCAGCTATATGGAAGTGAGTGACGGCTCTATTTCTATTCCTCATGCTGAAAAATGTGGGTATATCGAAAAATTAACGAAGTATGGTACCGTTTTAAGTGAAGTAGGCAGCAAAGATGCAGCACATATTATCCCCCCCTATAAATGGATTGAATTAATGCGGGCAGAATTGGAAGCAGGTTCTACCTATGTTATTGCAGAAGCAAGGGAAGCGGGAAATGTGGGTATTTATCGCGGCTCAGGTGAAGTGAGAGAGGGGCTGGTACAAGAAATACTTACACAGATACCCGAACAAAAAATATTGTGGGAAGCACCTCAAAAAGCACAGCAGCTTTACTTTTTGGAATTAATAGGCTGTAATGTAAATCTTGGTAATATCGCTCCTAGCGAAGTGATTGCATTGGAAACAATGCGCATAGGTTTAAGAGGGGATACGTTTGAATTATACCTCAATAAATAATCGTACAATGAAAGTATTTGGGTTAATCGGCTATCCGTTGGGCCATTCCTTTTCAAAGCAATATTTTACCGAAAAATTTGAAAAGGAGGGTTTAACGGATTGCTTTTTTGAATCCTTCCCTATTCCTACAATTGCTGAATTTCCCGACTTGCTTGCAGCAAATCCCCAACTGAAAGGATTAGGGGTAACGATACCTTACAAAGAGCAGGTTCTTCAATTTGTAGATGAACTAACGGATGAGGTGAAGGAAATTGGCGCTACCAATAGTATAAAAATAACTGGCGGCAAATTGGTTGCATATAACACCGATATTATAGGCTTTAAAGAATCGTTTTGTAAGCTGCTGAAGCCCAACCATACAAGGGCGCTTATTCTTGGGTCGGGAGGTGCATCTAAGGCGGTACAGTATGTATTGAATAAGTTAGGAATTGATTTTTTAGTGGTCACAAGAAAAAGCCTTTCTGATGAATTCTCTATTCATTATGATGACATTGACCAAAAAACAATAACTGCCTATACCATTATTATTAATTGTACCCCAGTAGGGATGTCGCCCAATGAAAAGGAGGCTCCTCCCATTCCTTATCATTTACTTTCAGCCCACCATTATTTATATGACCTAGTTTACAAACCTGCTAAGACCCTGTTTTTGAAAAAAGGGGAAGAGAAGGGGGCAATCACTCAAAATGGGTATGAAATGTTGTTGAAACAGGCGGAAGCAAGCTGGAAGATTTGGAATAGCGAGTAACCTATATCGCTAGTAAGATTTCCTTTAAACAGTCAGGAATGCTTACTGTTTTTTTACCTTGATAGTCATAACATACCATGCCTGTTTTTGCCCTCGCTAATAATACGGCAACATGGTTTCTTTCAGTGCTCAGTTGGTAATACAATTCAAAACTTACTCTGGCTATTTCTCCTACACCTATTTCAATCAAAATAGTTTCTCCATAATAGGCTTCCTTTTTAAATTCGAATGCAAGGTCTGCCATAATGAGTCCAATACCATTTATATCAAGTTCGGTGAAATTATTTTTCAGCAGCCATTGTATGCGTGCTTCATGAATAAATGAAACAAAGGCATCATTGCCAACATGGTTTCCGTAATTGATGTCTCCAATCCGAACTTTCAAATGAAGGGTCGCTAAATTATTGGCGGGCGGGTTAATTTTTATTCTTGCCATGCATATTTTTTAGAAGTTCAATTTTGCTAAGCTGGATATTTAGTATAGTATTTGCAAATTACAGCAGAGAAATCTGTTACTGCACCCATTGCCCTTTTTTAATTCATTGAAGTGCCATTCATTTTGTTATTATGTCCATAGTTGAAAATTATTTGGAATCATTGCTCTTTTACCTCTGCTACTAGAAAAACACTACCGCAAACTACCACTAGGTCCTTTTGTCCGGCTTGATTTTTTGCTGCCTGGATAGCTTCATTAACATCGTTAAAACAAAATCCTTGTAAACCAACAGCTGCTGCTTTCATCTGTAAGTCAATTGCCGGAAGGGCCCTGGGAATATGTGCGGCTGTAAAATAGTAACGAGCATCTTTAGGCAACAAAGATAACACAGTAGCCACTTCTTTGTCTTTAGCCATGCCTATTACAAAGTGCAATTTGTTTTTCAAAGTGCCGTTATCACTAGCTTGCAGAAAGATTTCCGCTTGTGAAATTACTTGCCGAATTCCGTCTTCATTATGTGCTACATCCAATACGATAAAAGGGTTGTCAGCTATCAACTCCCATCTTCCATGCAATCCAGTTAATTTTTTTACATTGGCTAGGGCAGAATTTTTCATTGCCGGGGTGATGGAAAACCCTTGTTTTTGCAATTCTCTTTCTGCACAAAGGGTAGTCCGTAAATTTTTAATTTGGTATAACCCATTTAGGTCGAGTGAATAAAAACTGGACTCATTGTTAGCCAGATTTTTTACAGAACAGTCGAGCTGCCGCATCCCAGCATGGATGTCGGCGACGGAATATTCATCCTGGGCAAAATAAATGGGTGCATTGCACTGGGTGGCTTTATTGATAAAAATATTTTTTGTTTCAAGGGTATATTCACCAATTACTACCGGCACCGCGGGCTTGATAATCCCTGCTTTTTCTTCGGCAATGTTGGCAAGGGTGTTGCCTAAAATATTCATGTGATCGAAGCCGATGTTGGTAATGACTGATAGGATGGGGGTAATGATATTAGTACTGTCGAGCCTGCCTCCTAGGCCGGTTTCTATAATGGCAATGTCTACCTTTTGTTGGGCAAAGTAGTCAAATGCCATTGCCATGGTGAGTTCAAAAAAGGAAGGTTGTGTTTTTTCAGCTACTATTTTGGTACGGGTTACAAAATCTGTTACGAATGATTCACTCACCATTGTACCATTGATTTTAATTCGTTCCCTGAAATCTTTTAAATGGGGAGAGGTGTATAGGCCCGTTTTATAGCCAGCCTGTTGTAAGATG
>CANJDY010000300.1 GCA_947472635.1 Chitinophagaceae bacterium | reverse complement strand
CCTACTAGTAAGTCGCGATCCAAAAGTAGCGATGCTATTGGAAGTTGCAGAAGATTTCAAACAAAAATATTTACAAATCGCTCAAAAAATATCTCCTGCTTTTACGGTAAGTGCACTGAATATTCTAAATGAAGCAGAGATTAATTATAAGCAGGCGCGCAATAAACGTTTGCATGTAGAATTAACCATCATTAAATTAAGTTACCTCCAACAGGCATTGGAATTGGTATGTAATGATGGAGTGGTAAGTAAAAAAAAACTAATTGAAGGTGCAAAAACAGTGGCTTTTAGGGCATTGCCGATCATTTCCATTGCAGCTCCCCTATCTGATGGTTCAAAATCGAAACCTATTACAGAAGCGAAACTCATCATAGAAGCACCTAAGGAAATAAAAAAAATTGCTGCACATCATCCAATGGCTAAACAGGATTCAACTATTGTTCAGTCGCCGCTCCCTTCATCCGAAACTAAAACTTCGCTAGGTTCATTACTTAGCATTCGTAATCAGATAACAAAGAAAAATAAAGAAGGTGATACAGAAAGCAAACTTTTATCAGAAGATCAACTGCATGCCTGTTGGAACTTATTTATAGAAAAACTTAGGGCAAAAAATAATTATTCCGCTGTTACCAATTTCAAGGCAGCAGAATTAAAAGTAATCGATCCAAATACCATTGAGATCATTACCCAAGGAGAAATTCACAAAGCCTTTATCGAAGTGGAAAGGGCAGACCTGGTAACCCATTTTCAGGAATATTTCAACAATCGGCAATTGGTTTACCAGGTGGCCGTAATTGAAAAAGAAGAAGAAATGGGGGAAGGGGAAATTGTATTAAACAGGAAACAGCAATACATGAAGATCATTGAAGCCTATCCGCTGGTAAAAGAATTGAAGGAACGATTAAAGCTGGAACTGGAATAATCCTGCTGATGATGATACCTGATTAAGACAACCTTTTATAGATGGATATATCATCTTACAAGTAAAATTAACAGTGCTTCGCTAACTTCGAAATGCATTCAGAAGCAATACATTCCCCTACAATATATCAGCTAATTTATTGCAATGGTTTATTCAAAATGGCATTTTACTTGAAAAATTAAGCACTAACCGCTGTTTTCAATCCCCATTTTATTAATCTGTACTAATTATAGCGCATATAATTCCCATTTTTGCATTAATTTCGGCTTCAATTTAAAACAATAGAAATTATGGCAGAAGTGATTCGCATGCCCCGGATGAGTGATACTATGACAGAAGGTATAATAGTAGAGTGGCATAAAAAGGTAGGCGACAAAGTAAAATCCGGCGATTTATTAGCAGAAGTTGAAACTGACAAGGCCACTATGGAACTAGAAAGCTATCATGACGGTATTTTATTATACATAGGGGTTGAAAAAGGTAAGCCTGCTCAAGTAGATGGGATTTTGGCAGTAATTGGAAATGCAGGCGAAGATTTTGAAACAGCTCTGGCTGCTGCAAAAAATGCTGCACCCAAAGCTCAGCCTGCAGTTGTAACTGAAGAGAAAACTGCAGCGGTAGCAAGTTCCGCAGCTACCAAAGTGGCATTACCCGCTGGAGCACATGAAATCAGGATGCCATTGCTAAGCGATACCATGACTGAAGGAAAAATTATTGCTTGGAACAAAAAAATAGGGGATGATGTAAAAAGTGATGATGTGCTGGCCGATGTAGAAACAGATAAAGCTACCATGGAAGTGGTAGGATATGAGGAAGGCACATTGCTATACATTGGGGTAGAAGCAGGCAGTGCTGCAAAAATTAATGAGATCATCGCCATTGTAGGAAAAAAAGGAACTGATGTCAGTGCTTATGTAGCAGCAGAAAAATCTGGAGCTAATTCAGCTACTGTAAATATTTCTCAGCCTACAGCAGCTGCTGCAACGGCTACTGCTGCGCAACCGACACAGGATACCGAACCAGACGTATTTGATTCATCTAATGAAAGGATTAAAGCCTCTCCGCTAGCCAAAAAATTAGCTGCCGATAAAGGCATCGATATTAATAAAATAATTGGAACAGGCGACAATGGGCGCATCACTAAAAAAGATATCGACAGTTATGTACCTGTAGCTGTTTCAGTTGCGCAGGCTTCTGTATCAACTGCACCAGCTACAAAAGCTGCAGCACCCGCTTTCATCGCCAATGGCCAGGAAGGATATACTGATACTGCGTTGACACAAATGCGTAAAGTAATTGCAAGGCGCTTGGGCGAAAGTAAATTTACTGCACCTCATTTTTACCTTACGATGGAAATAAACATGGATAATGCCATGACTGCAAGGGTAACTATGAACGAAGTAAGCCCTGTAAAAATTTCCTTTAATGATATGGTTATAAAAGCCGCTGCGATGGCACTTCGGCTGCACCCAGATGTAAACAGCAGCTGGATGGGTGATTTTATACGACACAACCACCATATTCACATTGGATCTGCCCTAGCGCTACCAGAAGGATTGATTGTTCCGGTAATCCGTTTTGCTGATCAAAAATCATTATCGCAAATAGCTGCCGATGCAAAAGAATTGTACGGTAAGGCAAAAGATAAAAAACTTCAACCGGCCGAATTCAGTGGCAATACTTTCACTATTTCCAATTTGGGGATGATGGATATAGAAGAGTTTACTGCCATCATTAACCCACCTGACAGTGCCATCCTAGCGGTAGGTGCTATTAAAGAAAAAGTGGTAAGAAAAGGAGATGGCTTTGCCGTGACCAATGTAATGAAACTTACCTTAAGCTGTGACCACAGAAGCGTGGATGGAGCAGTAGGAGCAGCTTTCCTCGGGACACTGAAGAAATTTTTGGAAAACCCGGTCACTATGCTGGTATAATTCATTGATTGTAAATACTTGAGGCGCTGATTGGGTAATCAGCGCCTATTTTTTTACTTTTAGGATACAGAGATGACATCTTTTTTGAGGAGATGACATCTTTTTATGGGAGATGTCATCTCTGTATTCACCTAATCCCTTTTTAACCCGAATGAGTAGCCAACCAATTATATTATTCGATGGTATTTGCAACCTTTGCAACAGGGCCGTAAGCTTTGTCATTAAAAGAGATAAAAAATCGCGAATTCGGTTTGCTGCCTTACAAACTAATTCAGGTAAACAATTACTCGAACAATATAATTTACCTACCCAATCTTTCAATTCACTTATTTTGATTGAAAAGGGTATAGTGTATACCCAATCTACCGCCGTACTAAAAATTTGCAAACATTTAAATGGCCTATGGCCGCTTTTATATGGCCTGATAATATTGCCAAAATTTAGTAGAAATGGAATCTATCGATTGATTGCAACAAACCGATACCAATGGTTTGGAAAACAAGAAAAATGCATGGTACCCAGCCCTGAACTGAGTGACCGATTTTTGTAATGCCTACATAAAATATAAATATGGAAAAGAAAAAAACTTTGGTCATCGGGGCATCTGAAAACCCTTCGAGATATAGCTATCTCGCGGTACAAAAATTAACCGCCCATCAATATCCCGTTATCGCACTTGGACTTAAAAAAGGTATAATTGGAAATATTGAAATAGAAACTGAGAAAAAAAACTTTGAACAAATCGATACGATTACCCTTTATATTAACCCCCTCCACCAAAAAGCCTATTACGACTATATACTATCCCTTAATCCGAAACGAATTATTTTTAACCCTGGTACTGAAAATGATGAATTAGTTTCTCTGGCCAAGCAAAATGGAATTCAATGCCTAGAAGCCTGTACACTAGTTTTATTAAGTACCGGACAGTATTAATTTTACATTAACCTATTGGCTTTTGCTTCCATTTTGATAATACAAAACGCTCCCCATTTGCCCCATTTCCATCAGATACCCGTTCATAGAGGTTATCAAGGCTAAATAATCATGCCACTTTGATGGGTGTATTTAAAATTTCGGTAACTTTAGAAAACCCCATTTTATATGTTATGGAGAAAATTCAATGGCGATCCCATTCAACTACCCATCAAAACAGCAGTGG
>CANJDY010000299.1 GCA_947472635.1 Chitinophagaceae bacterium | reverse complement strand
TGGAAATGCTCGCAAAAAATCTCGTGATTGAACTTTCGCAATACCAAATCAATGTAAATACTATTGCCCCAGGGGCTACGCTCACCGAACGTACATTGGGTGATCCAGCTTATACAGATACTTGGTCGAGACTAACGCCACTGGGTAGACCTGCGTCAGTTAGTGATATTGCAGATTGCGCCCTGTTTTTGGTGTCGGATAAAGCGCGGCATATTACTGGGCAAAGCGTCATTATTGATGGCGGCTGGACATCCATTAGTCCATCCCCCTTTAAAGATTAGTAGCATGAAACAAACAAACGGTTTGAAGCCAACGGTAGTGAGTCATATTAAAAGTCTATTGGGCGAGGGCCCTGTTTGGGATGCAGTAAATAATATTATCTGCTGGATAGATATCTTGAATGGCGAAATACATCAATACCATCCCAATACAGAAGTATATTCAATAATTCCAGTTCACCAAATGATTGGATCATTGGCTGTTTGTACCAATGGAGATTTTATTGCTTCATTACAAAATGGCTTTGCTTTTATCAGCCGCTCGGAAGGTAAGGTTCAAATGATTGCAGATCCTGAATCAGCATTACCCAATAATAGATTCAATGATGGGAAATGTGATCCTGCGGGAAGATTTTGGGCAGGTACAATGTCAATTTCTGAAATACCCCATCAAGGAAATGTATATGTATTGGATAGGGATTTAGGAATAAGTAAACGGATTGAAAGAGTATCTATTTCCAATGGGTTAGCCTGGAGCCTCGATCACAAAACATTTTATTACATTGATACCCCCAGTTTTGAAGTGGTAGGCTATGATTATAATTTGATAACTGGAGAAATCAGTAATAAAAAACCAGTCTTACAAATTAAAGTGGAAGATGGTTATCCGGATGGCATGACAATCGATCAGGAAGGGATGCTTTGGATTGCCCATTGGGATGGATGGCAGGTCACCAGATGGAATCCACAGACAGGTGAAAAAATTGGTAGTATTAAAATACCTGCGGCAAGAGTAACTTCCTGTACATTTGGTGGCGAAAATTTGGAAGACCTTTATATCACCACCGCCAGAGTAGGTATTAGCGAGGAATCATTGAAAGATCAACCATTGGCAGGCGCACTTTTTGTAGTTAAAAATTCAGGATTTAAAGGGATGCCGGCATTTGAATTTATTCAGTAAAAATTCAACGTCCATTAATTGCTTTTTAAGTTTCCTGTATTTTGATCAAATATTTTCCCCATTTTTTTAATGACCAGTATCTGTTTGATCAAATAAATTAGCACAGTCCATACTCCAATAATGATGGAAAGTGCAATTATCAGTAACCATACGGGAGCCCTATTTCCGGTTGACCACAGGGTGCGGTGCCAAAAATTATTTTCTACTAGTACCGCTTTCCCCCAAGGTACTAATTTTTCAATTGTTAGATTCCCATAGCTATCATTGTCTTCAATTTTAGCAACTAATATGATGTTTCCTTTTTCATCACCTGGCATCGATTCTCGTTTGAATTCGGCACTGGCAACTCCACTTGAATCAGCGGTATAGGTTTCAGCGTCGCCCACGGTTAGATTTCCTAGCATCCTTTTTATACCAAGTTTCATTTCAATATCCTTTACAGCAACCCAGTCATTTCCGATTTTTTCCTTCAACTGTGCCGTTACCGTTTTTACGCCATCTACTAAGATTGTATCAATGGTTAGTATCGCTTTTTTTATGCTAATATCGCTGCTCAAAGGTTCTTGTCCTTTAGGGGCATTTGAAATAGCTAAGAATTTAAATTGGGTGGCAGAATCCCAAGTAGCTTTAAAGGAGGCAGGGAATGCTGCTTTGCCTTCTCCATTGCTACTGGTAATTATTTTACCCAATAAATTATTGCTCGTTGCATCATTGAAATAAATTGAAATGGAAATGCCTTTTACAGGCTCAAACTTTCTGCCCACTTTCCTTTTAGTAGTTACCAATAGGTAGGGTATTTTGTTTTCAGTTAAAATATATCGTATCCCCATTACCGTAGGGGAAATGGCAGCGTCTTGTGCAAGTGTTGTATTCCCATTTATACAAAACAGTAAAAGAAATACTATAGAAAAATTAGTAGGGTTGCTCAGTTTCATGATCGGTAATTGTTTTATAAATAGAAATGATGGGAAATACCCTTGCAAAAAATGTAATAATCAGCAAAACACCTGCGAGGGATCCGGCGGTTATGGCCCATTCTTGCCAGCTTGGGAAGTAATGGCTGTATTTTAAAGGAGCATCAAATTTTGGCAAAAAGGGATGAAGTAATGTTGGCGTTACAATGAGGTATCTTTTAAACCAGGCACCTACCACTACCATTACACCCGCCACGAACATAGCATTGGGTTTTCTCCCTTTTTTAAAAATTACTATTAGTATCGGTATAATCATACCTACAAAAATTGCAAACCAAAATAAGATGGCAAATTCGCCTGTAAATAGTCCGGTTAGATGAGCCTCTTCATCTTTCTTCATTTTAAAGGCAGGAACGAGGTATTCATTTACATTAAAATACAAATATAATAGTGCGAGCATTACCAGTATTTTTCCCATTTTATCAAAGTGCCTTTCTGTGATATAATGTTCTAGTTGATATATTTTTCTAAAAACCCACATGGCTACTACTACAGCACCTGCACCTACTAAAAATGCTCCTGAAACAAAATAGGCGCCAAAGTTGGTACTATCCCAACCGGGCCGATAGGTAGTTGCAAATAACCACGAGGTAACAGTGTGAATACAAAATGCTACGGGTATGATAACAATGCAAATAGTGGTGATTGATTTATCTCTTATTTTCTCCTGTTCTTCTGTTCCTTTCCAATAGGAGCCTAGCCATCGGTAGAGTTTTGCAAAGGGCTTACCCAATTTTTCTCTTTCACTAATCATGATTCTTATATCGGGAAGTAAGGTGATGTAGAGTAAAAGCAGACTGGTGCAAAAATAGGTACTAATAACAATCACATCCCACATGATGGGAGATTGCAGCCGGCCATGGATGAAGAGGTTAAACATGCGTTCTGGCCGACCCATATCTACAATGATAATGAGGGCGGCAAAGGTAATTGCTGAAACAGCGATTATTTCTGAAATCCTTGTCAGTGGAGTTCTCCAGGGAACATCGGCCAGCCTGAAAATAGCGGTGATTAATGATCCAACAAGGCTGATGGCTACAAAGAAAACGAAGTTAGATATGTAAATACCCCATGATACATAGTCCCCCATATTGGTAACTACCAAGCCTTTTCTTAATTGTTGAACATAGGCGAATGCACCTATGCAACAGATAGCAATCAAAGTGCCGGTCCAGATCATTCCCCTGCGGCCAAATTTTTGCGGCAGTAAATCATGGATTATTTTTTCTTGTGAGAATTTTTGTAGTTTTTCCACGAGTAGAGTTTATGATTTTTTTTCAGAACTAACTTCTTTACTAAGTCCTTCTTCAAATTTAAAATTTCTGTTAACCGGAGGAAGGTAATATACACTTGGCTTTGTTCCAAGATCTTCCATTAGCCGATAGCCCGCCTTGTCTTTCACTAGGTCACTGAATCGAAAAGTTTCGGAACCATTGGTTACAGAATCTTCAATAATATCACCAAAGAAAAATACTCCATTAGGACATGCGGATACGCAGTGAGGTAACATACCCATGCGGGTCATATCTGGGCAAAAATCACATTTGCCCACGGTGCCCCTTTTTTGAGGAATACTAGTTTCCGCATTGTAATCTGAATGGGCTAGTTCTTCTGGCATTGGTGGTTCATCCCAGTTAAATACCCTGGTTGAATAGGGGCAGGCTGCCATACAAAATCTGCATCCAATACAGCGGTCACTATCTATTAGTACAATTCCATCTTGTCTTTTAAAAGTGGCGTCCACCGGGCAAACCTTTACACAGGGTGGTTCATCACAATGCATACAAGTGGTTGGCTGAAAATAGGGCGCTGTCATTTCCGCATCCTGCATCTGGTAAACCTTGATCCAGTTTTGTTCGGGGTTT
>CANJDY010000298.1 GCA_947472635.1 Chitinophagaceae bacterium | reverse complement strand
ATGAGGTAAAACTTGAAGAATTGGAAGGCAAGTTGGATGAATTGAAAAATGCGGTGGAAGACAAACGTACAATTTTTGATGAAAAACGCAGCAGCATCGATGCTTTGCGTAGGGAAAATCAGGCCATTCAAAGAAATCAGTTTGATGCAGAAAAAAAAGTAGCTATAGCCGATACTAGCATTCAAAATGTACAACGTACCATCGTACAGATTCAGGATGAAAAAGCGCAGCGACAAATTCAGTTACAGCAATTGGAGGCAGAGCGCAAGGTGAAATCCGAGGAATTGGATCAGAAAAAAGTAGACCTTCAGCAATTACAAGATCATCACGAATTTACCAAGGAGCAAATATTTCAAACCCAAAGTGTGCTCGAAGGCCTTCGGTCTGAGTTGGCAGAAGAAAGTCGCAAATTGGATAGTAAGAAGAATGAATATGCATTGTTGAAAAGTCTGGTTGATTCCATGGAGGGTTATCCGGAGAGTGTGAAGTTTTTACATAAGAATCCCAACTGGAATCATGAAGCTCCTTTGTTAAGTGACATCATGTATGTGAAGCCCGAATATAGGGCTGCTGTTGAAAATGTGTTGGAACCTTACCTCAACTATTATGTAGTAAATAATCTGGAAGAAGGGTTGCAGGCAATCCATTTGCTAGACAATAATAAAAAGGGAAAAGCGAATTTCTTTTTGCAGGACCAATTTTCAGGTTTTGAAAATACGGCTCAGCCAAAGGGAACGATACCTGCACTGAGTGTGGTGGAGGTAGATGCCAAATATAGCCAACTAGCCAAACACTTGCTGGGCAATGTTTTTATTGCTGACAATGAGGAAGCACTTAACAATAGCAATGGTGCTGTTGTATTGGAAAAAACAGGTAAATATGTAAAGGGTAAATATTCAATCACAGGAGGAAGTGTGGGGTTATTTGAGGGTAAGAAAATTGGCCGGGCTAAAAACTTGGAAAAATTAGTCGAGGATATCAGTGCCCAGGAAGTTATTGTGAATGAATTAAAAGCTACTATACAAATTCGCCACAATGAAGTAATTGCTTTCAATGAACAGTTGAAAGAAAATGCCATCAAGCAAACACAACAGGATATTAACAATGGAACCAATCTTGTTTTTAGTCTGCAAAATAAAATTGAAAATCTTCACCATCTAGAAGAAAGCAGTTCTAAAAGAATTGAAGAACTGCAGGAACAACTGCAAGCCAATCATGATGCCATTGCTAGTACAAGGGATGAACTTGAAAAATTAAATACCCAGCTAGAAGAGTTAACAGATAGAATGCAGGCAGTAGAACAAGACTATGCATTGGCTGAACAAGAGTATAATTTTTCAACGGCTACTTTCAATGATGGAAACCTACAGTTTACTCGTCAGCAAAGCAAGTTGGTTTCTCTGAAGCAGGAATTCGAATTTAAGAGTGGCCAGCTGAATGATTTGAAAATTCAAGTGGAAAATAGCACGGTTCAACTAACGGAAGCGGCTAATAGCATTAGCGAAACAGCTACCGCATTGGCTGAACTGGAAGTATTGGTTGTTACCATGTTGCAAAATAAAGACAGTGAAGAAAAGAAGCTGAATGAAGCCGATCAGGCATATTACAATTTGCGCAGTGTATTAACGGCAAAGGAAGCAGAGCTTCGGCAAAAACAAAAGTCGAAAGAAACCATTGATTCCTTATTGAATGAGATTAAGGATAAATTAACAGATCTTAAATTGCAACTAGCAGGGATGAAGGAAAGACTTCATGTGGAATTTAAGATTGATCTGGATGTAATTATTGATGAGCCAAGAACAGGGGATTTAGCGTTGGAAGATTTGCAGGATAAGAATGACCGCATGCGGAAGCGGTTGGAAAATATTGGGGAAATCAATCCTACAGCGATTGAAGCCTACACCGAAATGAAAAAGCGCTATGAGTTTATCATGGAGCAAAAGAATGATCTGGTAACGGCTAAGGATAGCCTAATGCAAACGATCCAAGAAGTGGAAGCAACCGCCAATCAACAGTTTCTTGATACCTTTAATAAAGTGAGGGAAAATTTCCAGAAAGTTTTTCAGGCCTTGTTTACAGAAGATGATACCGCCGATATGGTACTAGTAGATCCAACGAATTTGGCTGATACGGGAATTGATATTGTTGCCAAACCAAAAGGAAAACGTCCTTCATCCATCGGTCAGTTGAGTGGTGGTGAAAAAACATTGACAGCAACGGCATTGTTATTTGCAATCTATCTGATTAAACCAGCTCCATTCTGTATTTTGGATGAGGTTGATGCTCCATTGGATGATGCCAATGTTGGTAAATTCACTAAGATGATTAAGCAGTTTAGCGAAAATAGCCAGTTCATCATTGTTACCCATAATAAGCAAACAATGAGTGCGGTAGATGTAATCTATGGGGTTACGATGCAGGAACCGGGGGTGAGTAAGCTAGTGCCAGTGGATTTCAGGTCTTTAAATTAATTAGCCGATTTTGTAGTCAGCAGATTTGAACAAACACCTATCCTAAAATATTTTATTTAATACCCGGCGATTGCCGGGTTTTTTTGTACCCTTAGGCAATTAGAAATTGCAAGCTATTTCATGGACACAGGGGGAAACCTAGCTTTTTTTATTGTATTTTTGGTGCCTTATGTCTGCAGAAAAAATTATTGGGGATTGGAAAAAGAAACTTTTCAAACCGGTCTATTGGCTGGAGGGGGAAGAGGATTACTATATTGACCTGTTGATGAATTTTGCGGAGCATAAAATTTTGCCCGAGAGTGAGGCAGGGTTTAACCTATCGGTTTTTTATGGAAAAGATGCCAACTGGAGCGATGTGGTAAATGCCTGTATGCGTTACCCGATGTTTGCTGAAAAACAGGTGGTTCTTTTGAAAGAAGCACAGCAGATGAAGGAATTGGATAAATTGGAGAATTATATTAGAAACCCCCTTGCCTCCACCATTTTTATAATCAGTCACAAAGAAAAAACCATTAATAAAACCACCAAACTAGGGAAGTTTATTAAAAAAGAAAGTGAACTGTTTACCTCTGAAAAAATAAGGGATTACAAACTTGTTGAATGGGTGACAGATTATTTAAAGTCGCAGGATTTTACCATGTCTTCCAAAGCAATCCAATTATTAACCGAACACCTAGGGAATGACCTTAGCCGGATAGTCAATGAACTTGAGAAATTAACCCTCAATCTCGGTCAGCGAAAAACGATTACCGAAGATGATATAGAAAAATTTGTAGGGGTTAGTAAAGAATATAATGCTTTTGAATTGCAGGCGGCTATGAGTAAAAAAGATTTGGTAAAAGCGATTCAAATTATTCAATATTTTGAGAGTAATCCCAAAGCAGTACCTATTCAATTGATACTTCCTGCTTTGTATAGTTTCTTTAGCAAACTGTATATTATTTTTGGTATGGCAGATAAAACGGAGGCAGCATTGCGGCCACTTTTTTATAACAATCCGTATGCAGTAAAAGAAGCCCTTGCCACGGCAAAAATGTATGGTTATGAAGGTATAGAGCGTTCATTGCTTTTGCTGCATGAATACAATTTAAAAAGTATAGGAGTTAATAGCACCGGCACTTCGGATGCATCCCTGATGAAAGAAATGGTAGTAAAAATGATGGGGTGATTTAGTGGCGAAGGGTGAAAGAAGATTAGAAAATTGTTGAAACAGATTCGCCATTCACCAATGCCTTCAATGCTGCTTGTTTATCCTTTGCTAGTTGTTCTTTCAATTCATCTAGTCCATTAAATTTCACTTCGCTGCGTAGGTATTTTTTTAAAGTGATGGTGAGGGTTTCACCATAAATGGTTTGATCGAAATCGAAAATATTTACCTCTATCATTCGTTTATTCCCTTCCACAGTTGGCCGAAATCCGATATTCATCATACCGCTTTGCCGATTGATTGTCAATTTTTCATTCGTTACTACAACAGCATAAACACCGTTTCCCGGTATCAGTTTATTTTCATCGACTATTTGGAGGTTAGCAGTAGGATATCCAATTGTTCT
>CANJDY010000297.1 GCA_947472635.1 Chitinophagaceae bacterium | reverse complement strand
TTCAAAAAATTCTTTTTCCATACAACAACTTATTTGTTTGATGCAGCAATCGATGCATTATGTTTTAGTAATAGTTTCCTCTAGATTATAAATAGTAGATATTACCCGCATGAGTGCTGCCAGCTTTTTGGTATCTAGATTTTCTTCCTGCGGGGATTCCCCAACGGAAAGCATCTTCTTCGCAGATAACGCGTCAATTGAACTTGCTTGTTGGGAGTAATATTTAAACAAAATTTGTATTTCTTTTTCATGCGGTTTGCGACAAACGATTAGCCGAAATGCGTTTATTATCGCTTCTTTAACATCTGCATTTTCCTTAAAAAGTTTTGCAGCCAACACCCTAGATGCTTCCAATACGGTTGGGTCATTCATCATCACCAAAGCTTGTAATGGTGTATTGGTTCTTTGTCTTTTTACTTCGCAGATATCACGGTTGCTGGCATCAAAAATGCCCATAGATGCTGGAGGCACAGTCCTTTTAATCAGTGTATACATGCCGCGCCTATACAACTCTTTTCCATGATCCTGTTTGTACACGGATAATAAGCCCCTGCCTGAAGTAGCACCTTCCCACAAACCATCGGGCTGATAAGGCTTAACACTTGGCCCGCCGATATCGGTATTCAGCAAGCCGCTGCTTGACAACACAAAATCTCTAATTAATTCAGCCTCTATCCGATACCGTGGTCCACGAGCAAGCAATATATTTTCAGGATCCTTGGCCAATTTTTCTTTCGTAATCTCAGCCGATTGTCTGTAAGTAGCCGACTTCACCATTTGCTTCATCAGCCTTTTAATATCCCAATTATGCTGCATAAAATCAACCGCCAGCCAATCTAATAATGCCGGGTTGGAAGGCAGTTCTCCCTGCATACCAAAATCACCGGAGGTTTTTACAATACCTCTTCCAAAAATTTCCTGCCACAATAAATTGATAAACACCCTTGCTGTAAGCGGATTTTGTTGATCAAATAACCAGTTAGCCAACCCCATTCTGTTTTTAGCATAACTTGCTTTAAAAGGCAAAATCGATGAAGGTGTTCCCGGCTGTACTTCATCGCCAGGTACATCATACTGGCCTCGTGTAAGGATATGTGTTTTGCGAATGGTATCCTGATCGCCCATCACAGATACAATCAGTTTATTGGTATCTTCTTTATTGATAAAGGTGAGCATATTTTTAACATCCTCATTGCAGATCTCCATGAAAGGTTGTTTAGCATAGGTCTCAGGACCTCCAATCACTGATTCGATTCCTTTATCCTTCACATTATTGAAGAAAGCAAAAAGCTGGTAATACTCTTTTTGGGAAAAGGGATCGTATTTATGATCATGGCAATGCGCGCATTCTAAGGTAACCCCTAACAAACCTTTTCCAAAAAGATCCGTACGATCTGTTACATACATGAGTCTATATTCTTCGGGGATAACACCCCCTTCTTCGGTAATCTTATGGTTGCGGTTAAATCCTGTGGCCAGCAATTGCTCTTGTGTATAATTGGGAATCAAGTCTCCGGCCAATTGCCAGGTTACAAAATCTTTGTAACTCATGTTTTTATTAAACGCATGAATAACCCAGTCGCGCCAAGGCCATTGAGTTCTATAACCATCATCTTGGTATCCGTGCGAGTCGGCATATCTTGCAAGGTCGAGCCAAAGCAAAGACATCTTCTCTCCATAGGAAGGCTTTTGCAGTAACTGATCCACTACTTTTTCATAGGCAGCAGGACTTTTATCTTCCAAAAATGCATTCATCATACCCAATGAAGGAGGAAGACCTGTAAGGTCAATACTTAGCCGCTTTAATAGCCTTTCTTTATCCGCTTCTTCATTAGGCGCTAGACCTTTTTGCTCTTGCTTCGCTAATATAAAATAATCAATTTCATTTCTCGGCCAACTGGTCATTGACACCTTCGGCAGCTCAACCTTTTTAGGCGCCACAAATGCCCAGTGTTTCTCATACTTTGCACCTTGAGCAATCCATTTCTCAATCAGGTCAATTTCGTGTTGGGTTAACTTTAAATTTGAATTATATGGTGGCATAACGGTAGCCGTATCTTTTGAACTGATACGCAAAAACACTTCAGATAAATCGGGCTTTCCTGGCACCAATGCATGGGCTGTTGGATTTTCTTTCAAAGCATGATAAGCGCTCTCCGCCTGGTCTAATCTTAATCCAGCTTTTCGCTTGTTGGCATCAGG
Source organism: Chitinophagaceae bacterium (assembly GCA_947472635.1). The sequence continues at coordinate 1,826 of CANJDY010000297.1, read as the reverse complement.
TCCATGACATGATAGGCATTTATCAGATAGGATAGGACGAATATCAAAATTATAGCTAACAGAATCTGGCATTTTTGTAGAAACCAGCAGACTTCCTTCCTGATTATTACAAGCCTGAAATAAAACTGTAACCAATACAAAGAAAGTAATTACACTACCTATTTTAAGTGAAACATTCATATAGCAAAAATATTATTTGATGGTCTTTCGATGGGTTCAGGTGATTGAGTATTAAAATTAACTACCAAGTTAATAATTGATTACGTAAATAGTATCATTTTATTGTCAATATTTAACCGATAAGTGATTGTATTTGGAACAGGCTAGTTTTATTTGATAGTAGTTATAAAAATAGATTAAAATATGAATAGTTGCACTACAACCACAAACAAGCTGATCTATTACTTAGGCATTGTATCTTAGGGCTAAAGATATGTATTAAATTTATGCGGGGTATGTACTGTAAAATAAAAAAGGGTCTCAATTACTTAAGACCCTTTTGGGTGAATGCTTTCGATAATTGACAGCAACTTTAAAAAAGTCAGCTCAATAAGTAAAAAAATATACCCAAGTATGCCTTTTACAAAAACTGACTTTGAGGTATTGGATACTTACCAACAAAGTGTAAACTATTCAATTAGTTTTTCAGAGGAACTATTTTAGCGTTCAATGGAGAGATCAGCAGGATTATAATATTCCATTATGCTCACCATTTTCCCTTCCTTATTAAAATCCATGGAAGCGTAATATTTTAATAAGCCAGTTTTGCCATTTTTAGCAAATTTCGAATTCCACAAGCCATAAACCCTAACACTACCATCAAATTTTTCGGTACTATCTACGCCTTTATGGTATTGAGTGTTGGTAAAAGTTATGTCATTATACGTATGCATAAAATTTTTCATCACGTCTAGCCATTGACTTTTAGATAATGAATCCATTCCAACTGCTGGTGGCGACCATTTGAAATCATCTGAGGTAAAGGAGGCCATTTTCACTGAATCTTTGGAAGCAAAAGCAGCAAACAATTCTTTAGCAGTAGCAAGGTTCTTGGCATAAGCCTCCGCCGCTGGGTCAGTAGCCGCTGTAGTTACTGTTGATGAATTATTACATGCAATAAACAGTACACCTAATAACATTGGAAGGAAAAATTTTTTCATAATTGATTGGTTTTATTTTAATGATGAAAAGCTGAATTTAGTATAAATGCAGCTTTTTTAATAACTAAATGTAAGTATAAAAATCAATTTTTAACTTTCTTTATGTAATTAGATTAGCCCAATCATCCTCTTGAATGACTTCGATTTCATTAAAAACTGATCATTTGATGCTGGCGTAGTATCGTTGCAGCATAATTATTAAAAAAATCCCAATAAAGGGAAGAGCTGTTTTCTTAGAAAAGAACTTGCTGGCTCCACGATAAGGTCTTATTAAATTGAATGTGTCTTTACAAGCCAGCTGCAATTTTAAACAACTCATAAGGCCACCAATGCTTTGTTATCCTATACAGCATTTTCTATTGTTTGTGACCATAAAGTAGTAATAAAAGAGGCCCTTATTGCTAAGAGGCCCTCAGCCCATGTTGGTCTTATTGACCAACATGCGAAGCGTTGAAATAGTATAATTTTAGCATTGGGTAGGCTTACTACAAACTTCGGTTGTTGGTCAATAAGACCAACAACGGCATTATCTGGCCGCCCATTCACCATTGCTCATTCACCATTTAATCACTTTCTTTTCTTAAGCCCATGTTGGTCTTATTGACCAACATGCGAAGCGTTGAAATAGTATAATTTTAGCATTAGGAAACAGCACTGCAAACTTCG
>CANJDY010000296.1 GCA_947472635.1 Chitinophagaceae bacterium | reverse complement strand
TTACGCTATAACCACCCAAAATATTATTACTAATGAAATCAGTAAATGGGGATAGTTAAGCGGCCATTAGGTACTTCAAACAAGTTTTGTTTTTTATCTGGCCATTTAAATAACACCTTAGGGTATTGTGTTTAATATTATTGAACAGTGCCGCTTCCTTTGAACTTTTAAAAGTTTTCCCAGTACAGCTGTCAATAACGTATTTAGATTTATTAATGAGCCCTAATTCATAAGCATATTTAATATTTTCAGCGTGTGTCACCCATTCCAAATTTTCTAGTCTATTATCAGTTTTAATTCCATTTATATGATTGATGAAGGGCTTGTTGTTTGGATTGGGGATAAATGCTGTAGCTAACAACCTGTGAACAAATTGGGTGGAAGATTGACCATTTTTATTTAGTCTCACAGTGAAATATCCTGCTCTGTCAATTCTGCTTTTAAGGAATTTGTTTGAGCCTTTCTTTTGTAAGCAAATAAGATAACCATTTTGGTTAATTAGGTATTTACAATTAGAACCGTTTAAGCTTTTCCAATTCAGCAGTAAAAATGGGTATAAATGGATTAAATACATGCTAAATTATTTTTATTAATGTTGTAATTTAATATTGTAGAGTAGGGGAAAGGAGGTTGACTTGGTTGTAGTAAAAATAGGTTTGTACCAGTAGTTTGCAGCTCAACTGGTTTTTCAGGGGTTATTTTTTTTGAAATGATTTTATTCCTGCTTACTGAAATTTTGGCTGATGTCTTCACCCCATGCTTTTGTACTATCTCGTCCATAACCGATTTTACATGTGCAGCATGCAAAGGTTGACAAAAAAGTGCGTCATAAATATATCCTACATAAATTCCATCTTGATTAAGTTGTTTGACAACCTCAGTCATTATTTCCACTTCTTTTTTAAACAGCTTTCTAGAGGTTATTTTGTATTTAGATTTACTGTTGGTTTTTTCGGATAATATATTAGCCATCATTTTCGGTTCGCTTTCAATGTAATGATTGTATAACGGAGATTTCTTCATGTGTTTGGGATGCTTATTGAAAAACGAAAGATGTTCTTTCTTAATTTCATATAAATCAATTCCTGTTATAGAGGCTATATCTTGATGTGTTAAGAATTCTTTTGATCCACCATAAAGATTCATAGCAATATTTGGGTGAAGACATGAATAATCAATTTCAACAATTGGTTCACCCTCAATTTTTATAAGATTACGAATCCAACTGGGCATAAGATTAAAAGAATCTACTATTCTTCCACCACTTTCCTTAGAACCTTCAATTGGTACTTTAAGACCATTGTTAGTTAGATATTCAAAAATTTCAATGCCCTCTTCAACAAATGATAAGGTTTCAGGATTTTTGAAATAGCTTTTTTTATGCTTATTTTTAAAAATCAGCCTTTTACCTTTTTTAGTAAAATAATTATTGCTAACTAACCGTTTTGCTTCCTCCATAATTTCTTCAATAGTTGGAAGTGTTATAATAGGATATAATTCTATTAAATTTTTACAGATAGGATTTACTGCAGCAGCCTTGTACGCTCTTGTAAGGTGCTTATTTAGAAGCGATTTAACGACATCTGTTCTTAAAGAATACTTCTCTATTCCCTTACCAATAAAAGCCCCTCCTAGCCTGTAATTATAGCATCTAGACCCTATTTCTTTTTTGTAATCACATTCTAGAATAGAGCCCTTAATTAATGGGTATTCCAATACTTCTCTCACACGTCTGTAGCTTTCTGGATCAATGTGCAATTGATCCCTTAAGTATTCTGCCTTGAGAGATTTCCAACCTTCTGAATTATCTCCATTTAGCATTTCAAAATAAGTAGAGGTAAGTTGAGTGGTAAATAGCAAGCAAAGGTCAATTGCTACATTCAAATCATTGTCTATAGTTTTCAAAACCTTTTTGGGGAATAGCGTTGTCAAGGTATACACCAATTTTTTAGGAACTTTTATAGTTTCCCTGTCAGTCCAAAATAGCGGAAAAAAAGTATGTTTTGGGGTTAAAACAGGTGGTTCTAATTCTTCTGAAACATACGATAGTGTTATGTTTGAACCAATGTTATTATAACTATATACTCTAACACTATTAATGAAGGGAGTAAATAAGGAATTAGGGAGGGGTGATGATGAGTAGTAGGTGGAAAGATGAGATGAAAGTTCAACCTTTTTTTTGTAAAAGCTCCCTACATTGCTATAAAACTGAATTGAGTTAGTAATTGCTGTATTGGAGCTATAGTAATGAATTGTTTCATTGCTGCTAACGCTTGGGTAAAATGTCTGTGTCATAATATTCTGCATTTAATGTTGTTCTGCTTTGCTTATTTTGGCTGGTGCAGAAGCTAGAAGGAGCTTATCCCTTCTAGCAACCAGAATCCTAGGATTGGTTCCCAGGAATTATTTTAAAAAATTATTTTATGGAATGTTTTTGACAACAGCAATATTTAATTGCTATTTAATGAGGCTTTCTACGTTTGAATTGCTTTCTAGGGTAGTGATAATGACTGTTCTTATCACGTATATTTAGGCTTCAAAATTAAATTAAATAATCGATAAAACCATTGATATCATTGATTATTATTGAATTCACTCTAATTAAATTGATTAGAAATTGTAAATGTTTTTCTCAGGGACAAATAGCGTTTTTAACCTCATTATTTTAGACTAAAAGAGGCTGACAAGCGTAAATAGAATATTTGGCATTAATGCTTCAAAAAGAGATAGGTATTAATACTTACCTACATTTGTTGTAAACCTTACCCTATGGCAAAAGTATCTTCAGCTAAATCAGCTACTTCCGTCACTAAAACACCCACAGCTGTCTTAGCAATTGAAAATTACCTTTCTTCAAAATACCAATTCAGATATAATCCCATTTCTGACAGAACGGAGTTTAAAACCATCAAGGGGAAAAATTATGAATTTCTGACAGAGAGGGATATGAATTCACTTTTTAGGGATTTGAACCATGCAGGTATTAAATGCCAGATAAGTACACTGAAGAGTATTATAAATTCGGATTTTATAGAGGAAAGTGATCCATTTCTGGAATATTTCAATACACTTCCTAAATACACAAAAAAGAGTCCTGATTATATTGGACAATTAATGGACACTGTTAGAGTTCAAAATTTACAATTCTGGAAAAAAGCATTTCCCAAATGGTTGGTGAGTACTGTAGCCTGTTCAATTAGTAAAAACGAGGTTAATCAGCATGTTTTAGTTTTTATAGGAAATCAGGGGATCGGTAAATCTACTTGGTTGAACAAACTGGTTCCCAATTCCTTAGAAGGATATTTATATTCAGGAATAGTTAATCCAAATAATAAAGACACACTGGTAAATCTAGCAGAAAACTTTATTATTAATCTGGATGAATTGGAGAATTTGAACAAAATTGAATTAGGTAGTCTTAAAGCATTAATCACACAATCAGCAATAAGGTTAAGAAAAGCATACGGGGTTTACAATGAAAACTTTGTTAGAAGGGCTTCTTTTGTAGGTTCTGTAAATGAAGTGGAGTTTTTAACAGATCCCACAGGAAACAGAAGGTATTTGGTCATTAATTGCGAGGATATTGATTATATGCATGAGGTAGATATGGATCTTGTTTATAGTCAGGCATACCATTTATATAAGGAACAAAAAAATTCTCCAGGTAAGTTTAAATATCATTTTGATAAAATAGATAATGAGCTAATTGAAGATAACAATAAAGCTTTCGTTAGAGTGAGTATAGAAGAGGAATTGGTTACAAAATATTTTAGAACCCCTTCAGCTGAGGATAATGAATCAAGTATAATATATATGACTGCCACTGATATCATGAATTTTGTCCTTCAAAAGGAAAAAATGAAAGCAGGTGATCCATCTTTTTTAAGAAGACTGGGAAATGTGTTAAAAAAACACGGTTTCACACAAAAGAGCATGAATAATCAAAAACCCTATAAATTGGTTGATGCTCAAAAAAAAGTCAAAATAAATCCAATTGACAGTGATATGGAATATTCTGTGGATGATTTTGAAGATTAGA
>CANJDY010000295.1 GCA_947472635.1 Chitinophagaceae bacterium | reverse complement strand
GAATTAGCCGACTTGCCAAAAATGTATAGTCCACCGCAGGGCGGTATTATATTGGTAAAGGAGCAGGAACTGTTAATTGGTTGTGTAGCCATTAGAAGAATCAATGAGCGGGAGGGCGAGTTGAAAAGAATGTACATTGATCCGGCGCATCAAAATATGGGCCTAGGTAAAATATTGTTGCAAAAGGCCTTGCAATTGGCGCAGGATTGCCAGTATGAAAAAGTGAAGTTGGACACCCTCAATTATATGTCGGCGGCCATCCATTTGTATCAGCAGGCAGGATTTTACGAAATCGCTCCCTATTATCCCAATCCAATCAGCACGGCAGTTTATTTTGAAATGGAGATGACATCTTTTTTGGGGAGATGACATCTCCCCAAAAAAGATGTCATCTCCCTAAAAGAAGGGGCAAGGTATCACATCCTTTTTGAGCAGGCTCCCCCAGGGCTGATAGCCTAAAGAAAATTCTATACTATTTCTGTTATAGACTCCAGTTTTAATTGAAGAGGTATTGATATCATAACTAAATGCAGCTTGAACGCCATTCCATTGCAAACCAATATAGGGTATCAAGGCATCCTTAAATCTAATCCAACTGCCTACTAATAATTTTTTACCACCCCCATTTTCAGCTACATCAAAACTGCCTACAGCTCCTGCCAATACTTCACTGGCTCCCTGCTGTAAAGTAACAATACTGCTCAAGTGAAGATTGGTTCTTTCATTCAAAGGAATGGTCCCCCCGGATTGAACATTCCATCGAATCGGTTCAATAAAAGCAGCATCCAAAAAATTAGTTTTGGCCTGATTGGTATTATAAGCAGCCAACCCAAAATAAAACAATTGCCTGCCTTCCAAAGATTTTATATTCAGCAGGATGCCAGCATTAAGGGATGTATAACTCATCGTAGTAGCTTTAGCCATTTCAGGTGTAGCGATACCAGTGTTAAATCCACCTGATCCAAATTGACTTTCAAAGGTCAAATTGTAAGGGTCGATTCTTCTTTGGTTATACTGTCCCTGAAAGCCTGCACCCAATTCTATATCACCCTCATCATCTAATTCCATATTATAGGCAGCGGAAAGGGTGGCTCTTTTTACAGAAAAAGCATCCTGATTTGAATTGTCAGAACTAACTAGAAGGCCTACACCTAATTTTCCGCTAGCCGAACTTTCCAACAAACTCTTTTCAATAGAGGCAGCCAAAGATCTATATGGATTTCCGTCCTCTGCCCATTGATTTCTGCTGATGGAAGAAAAACGAAAACTTCCACCGAAATGACCTGTCAGCGCAGGATTAATAGCCAATGGATTTGCAAAATATTGAGAATACAGATATTGCTGGCCAAAGCTAACTTGAATTTGTAAATACCCACAAAAAATAAAAAATAATACAATCCTTTTCATAATATCGATTAGCGAATCAAAGTGGTCTTTCCTGTTTTTTGAATAGTTTTACCGTCTTGATCTATAGCCTCTACCACCCAAACATAGGTTTCGGAAACTTGTTGCTTCCCATTGTAAGTTCCATTCCAACCTGCATTTTTATTACTCGTTTGATACAATAATTGACCCCAACGATTATAAATTCTAAAGTTTTTCAGTTCCTTAATTCCGGCTAGTAGTGGAGTCAATTTATCATTGACACCATCCCCATCAGGTGAAAATCCAGAGGGGATAAAAACAGTATATTCGTTGAATACCCTTACCAGAATAGAATCCTGCGTAACACAGCCGGCGTTATTGGTAATGCGCACGGTATAGAATTGCTCAGCTGTTAAAGACGCAGTTGGATTTTGAGTGAATGGATTACTTAATCCGGTAGCCGGATTCCATAAATAGGTTTTGCCAATCTCTCTTGCTTTCAATGAATAAGGCAGCTTAGGCTTGGCATCTACAATACCGTAATTGATACCCGGCACCGGAGCTTCGATGGTAAAATTTTGTTTGATCGTATCCCCCAACAGCGGACAATTAGCAGGAGTGGCTGCAAGGGTAACGGTATAATTTCCGACAACTTGATAAGCATAAAGCCCCTCTTTCAATGTAGCTATACCGCCGTTTCCAAAGTACCACTTCCATAATACATTTCCCGAATTTGCGACATTACTGGTATTGGTAAATTGGATTAGAGAATTTAAACATCTGCCATCATAAGTAAAATTTACGGACGGCTTTTTTATTAATTGAATGCTTTGCGAGTTGCTTGAATTATTAATACAACCAAACTGGCTGATCATCTGAAAAGAGTAAGTTCCATCTAAATTAGCTATGTAGTTATTGGATGTTGCACCGGCGATCGCTAAACCATTATTTAACCATTGATAGGAATAGCTATTGGTAGCAAGTAGTTTGATTGAACTGCCATTGCAAATAAAGTTTTGTATCGGAGCTAATATGGAATCTACGGGCAAGGCGTGAATGGTTACTATTAAAGTTGTTCTAGGACTCTCACATCCTAGCGCATTGGTTTGCGTAGCATAAAAACTGTCTATACCGGGCACCAGTGTATTGGGGGTAGGAGTAGCAATTGCTTTTCCTCCTGTAGGTAACTGATACCAGTTGATGGTATTTGAATTGACTGGAATAGCCATCAAGGGTTTGGGCAAATCATTTTGGCAATAACTACTATTGATAACCACCGGAATGGGGGGTAATGGATTTACTGTAATGGTTGCCGTTTTGGTATTGGTACAACCGTTCACATCTTTTCCTGTTACGGTATACACATCGGTTTGTGTAGGAATAAATTTCACACCATTAACGATGCCCCCACTCCAACTATAAGATAAAGCACCTGATGCAGTTAGGCTGGCTGCAAATCCAGCACATACTGTTGCAGTAGCCGGAACTGAGGTAACCGAAATGACCGGTAAAAGTTTAACAGTAACCATTGCGGGGATACTAGAAGCACTGCTACAGCCATTTGAACTGGCAACAATAGTATAAGTTCCAGAATCAGCGACATTTAGTAGGGGGCCTGTTGCTAAATTAATGACTACACCATTTTTAAACCACTGGTTACCAGTTGCGGCATTACTAGATAAATTTACAGTTCCCCCAATGCAAAATGTGGTAAGTCCTGAAGCAGTAATGACAGGAGCTGCAGGAATTGGGTGTACCACTACTGAAAGGCTAAAAGCATTTCCAATACAACCTACAATTGAAGGGGTAACCGTATAAATAGCTGTTTGCGATAAATTACTAGGGCTAACTAAGCTACCTTCAATGGTAGGCATGTTGGTGCCAGCCAATCCTCCTGCAATACCTCCAGTTACACTGGGAATGCTCCAGCTATAGATGGTTCCTATTGGCACTATATTTCCGTTGAACACATCGGGGGGAGTATAACTAAATGGACTGCCTGTACAAGTTTTAGTAGTAACATTATTAATTTCAGGAATGGCTTTCACTGTCATAACTGCATTTTGAGAACAGCTTAAAGAATTGGTATAAGTAATGATGGATGTTCCGGCAACAATACCTGATACCAAACCTGTGTTACTAACTGTTGCTGTTGCGGCATTGGAGCTTGACCATGCATTGCTTGCAGCAGCTGTCCCTGATCCAGTTAATTGTATTTGAGCGCCCTTGCAAACAGAAAAAACTCCCGAAATAATAGGAAGCGCTTTCACTGTAATTACTGCATTTTGAGAACAGCCTAATGAATTGGTATAAGTAATCGTGGATGTTCCGGCTACAACTCCTGTCACCAAACCTGCGCTGCTAATTGATGCCGTTGCGGCATTAGAACTTGTCCATGCATTGCTAGAGGCTGCAGTTGCTGATCCTGTTAATTGTATTTGAGCACCACTGCAAACAGAAAGAACTCCTGAAATAGTAGGAAGCGCATTCACGGTAGCCACTGTATTGGCCGAACATCCGACAGAATTGGTATAGGTGATGGTGGATGTTCCGGCAAACACACCTGTTACCAAACCTGTGTTACTAACGGTTGCATTTGTTGTGTTGGAACTTGTCCATGGATTGATGGTAGCGGCTGTCCCTGATCCTGTTAATTGTGTTTGAGCACCAAAGCAAACGACGGTT
>CANJDY010000294.1 GCA_947472635.1 Chitinophagaceae bacterium | reverse complement strand
TGTTAAAACTAAAAAATGTTTCATGCTTTGTATAGTTTAGGATTTCAAATTTGCCAAAAACGTGCCAGTCTTTTGACAGATAACTGGAAATTTCGATGAAAAGGTAATTAGCTTTTTTGAAACCCTGCAAAAAAGTTAACTTTGTAGTATGAATACTAAAAAAACAATCCTCATTATCATGGATGGATGGGGACTCGGTAAAGTTAAAAAAAGCGATGCCATTCAAAATGCAAATGTGCCCTTTGTAAGCTCTTTATATAAAAAATTTCCTAATGCTACTTTGGTGACATGCGGGGAAGAAGTAGGTCTTCCTGAAGGTCAGATGGGAAATAGTGAAGTGGGCCATCTAAACCTCGGCGCTGGAAGGATTGTATACCAGGAGCTGCAACGAATCAATGTTGCCATTCGGAGTGGTGAATTTCAAAAAAATATTACTTTATTAAATGCCATTCGATTTGCTAAATTGAACAACAAGCCCTTACACCTGATTGGTCTTGTGAGCGACGGAGGAGTACATTCCCATACAAACCATGTAAAAGCAATCGCTTCACTTTGTAAAGAAGAAGGTTTGCAGAATTTGCTAATTCATGCATTTACAGATGGCAGAGACACAGATCCAAAAAGTGGCTTAGGCTATTTAACGGATCTTCAGCAGCACCTAGATAAAACTACCGGCGCCATCGCTACCATCACTGGCAGGTATTATGCCATGGACAGAGACAAGCGATGGGAAAGGGTAAAACTTGCCTACGATGCAATGGTGAAAGGCATTGGCACTATCAGCAATGATGTGCTGGGTGATGTAAAAAAATCATACGAGCAAAATAGTACCGATGAGTTTATTCAACCCATTATTAATGGTCATCTCGCAAACAGTAAAATTCAAAATGGGGATGTAGTCATTAGTTTTAACTTCAGAACCGATCGCTGTAGAGAAATAACGGAAGTGCTAACGCAAAAAGATTTCCCAGAATTTGGTATGCAAAAATTGGATCTTCATTATACCACGATGACTCAATATGACCATAGTTTCAAAAATGTGCAGGTGATATTTGAAAAAGATGATTTAAAAAACACCCTTGGTGAAATACTAGAAAAGCATGGTAAAACACAAATCCGAATTGCAGAAACGGAAAAGTATCCCCATGTCACTTTCTTTTTCAGTGGAGGCAGAGAAGCACCTTTTGAGGGAGAAAAAAGATTAATGGCCCCCTCCCCCAAAGTAGCCACCTACGATCTGAAACCCGAAATGAGTGCATTGGAGTTGACCGAATCAATTATTCCAGAAATTAACAACAAAACCGCCGACTTCATTTGCTTAAACTTTGCTAATGCCGATATGGTTGGACATACCGGAGTATGGAGCGCCATTATAAAGGCGGTGGAAACAGTCGATTCCTGCGTAGAAAAAGTAGTAACTGCGGCTTTGGAAAACGACTATGCCATTTTTCTTACAGCTGACCATGGCAACGCAGACTATGCATTAAATGATGATGGAACCCCCAATACAGCTCATTCCTTAAATCTGGTTCCATTTTTTGTGATTGATAAAGATTGGAAGGGTAATGTAAAAAGTGGTAAATTGGGAGATATTGCACCTACTATTTTAACCATGATGGGCTTACCTATACCATCAGAAATGACAGGTGATATTTTGATTAATCCTTAATTCAAAAAATAAATCGCCCGATTATGAAAAAAATAATTAAGTCAATTGCCTTGTTACTATTCGCTGCTTTGATTATCATTCAGTTTTTTCGTCTTGAAAAAAACCTAAGTTCAATCGATGGCCCCGAAGCCAATGACATCAGTAAAGTGTATCCTGTGCCACAGGAAGTAGCCTCCATTTTGGAAACCAGTTGTTACGACTGTCATAGCAACAATACGCATTATCCTTGGTATTCAAATTTTCAGCCTGTAGCATGGTGGCTGGCAGATCATATCAAAGAAGGAAAAAAGGAAATTAATTTTTCTGAATTTGCTTCCTACCGTATTGGAAGGCAATACAAAAAATTGGAAGAAATTAAAAAAGAGGTAGAGGAGGGAGAAATGCCCTTGCAATCCTACACCATCATTCATGGTGATGCAAAATTAAGTGCTGCCCAAAAAGAAATTTTATTGCAATGGGCCTCCACCACAAGAGATTCTATCAAGGCTAATTATCCAGCAGATAGTTTACTTCGACCTAAAAAACCATCAAAATAATTATTCACTCCCTTTGGTAGCGTGTTGATTAAAAAAAATATATTGGCCTTTGTAACGCTACTACTGGTAGCCGCTCCCATTTTTTTCATTTTGGGACACCTGTTTAAACGGGAACTCATCTACTATGAAATGATGGAAAAGATGGAAAACGCCTCGCTTCATTCGATTTCCATTCCAATCGCCGACCTTAACTGGATAAAAAAAAACAAAGAGGTGATGATTGATGGGAAATTATTTGATGTAAAATCTTGGGAAATTATTGGCAACCAAGTGAGGTTTTACGGATTATTTGATGAGGAAGAAACCAAGTTAGAAAAGGACTTCAGTTCAGCCATGCACCCAAACAATAACCAGCAATCGCCCATCAACCAGCTGGCAATTAAATTTATTTTTAATTTTCTATTTACCAATAAACAACCCCTCATTACTCCTTTATTCCAACAAAAGGGCAAACAGGTATACCTAGTCTATAATGAGGTCGCCGTTTCACTATCCAGTACTATAAATACACCTCCCCCCAATTTTTAGTTACAAGCCGCTTACTATAATTTTCACTTACTGGTTGTAAGTGAATGTTGACATGTATCTATAGCGCATTCAGACTAGCCAAATTTATGTATCAAATCAGCCAACGGGGGAATCCCTCATCAAAGGAAAGGCATTAGCTCGTTTTCATTAGAATAACTGGGCATGATTCAAAAAATAAAAAATGAAAAAAATATATTTACTGTTCGGATTTTTTTTACTGATTCAAACTATCCAGGCACAAAAAAATAATCGTCATCAAACCGACAGCTCCTTAAAACATATTGAATTGGAAGAGGTAGTGGTTTCTTCCAGTGGATTTACTGAAAGAAAAAAATATATTGCGCAAAAAATAGATGTCATCTCAGCACAAACTATTGCACAATCCAACTCGCAAAACACAGGAGACCTACTAATCAATACAGGCAAAATTTTTGTTCAAAAAAGCCAACAAGGTGGCAGCAGTCCAGTAATAAGAGGATTCGAAGCAAGCAGAATTCTAATTTTGATTGATGGCGTACGGATGAACAATGCCATTTACCGGTCGGGGCATTTACAAAACATCATTACCAATGACCAAAATTCATTACAACAAGTAGAGGTTATGTATGGACCATCTTCGACTATTTACGGAAGCGACGCATTAGGAGGTTCTATTCATTTAATTACCAAATCGCCGAAACTGTCAGATAACAAGAAAACAGTTTCAACGGGAACTGCTTTTACCAGGTACAGTAGCGTGAATGAAGAAAAAACCATTCATGCAGATGTAAGTATCGGCAATAAGCAGATCGCCTGGCTGCAGTCTTACAATTTCAGTGATTTTGGAGACATGAAAATGGGACGAAACTATACCGACAAATATCCCGATTTTGGAAGAAGAAGCCTATATATTGGACAAGTGAATGGACTGGATTCTATCATGAAAAATACAGATGACAGAGTGCAAAAATTTTCTGGTTACCAACAATGGGATATTATCCAAAAAATCCTTTTTAAACAAAACGAACATATTTCACACACGCTCAATCTTCAATTGTCTAACACTACCAATGTACCGAGATATGATCGATTACAAGACACCAAAAATTTTGGAGGTTCCACCGGGACCACATTGCGATTTGCGGAATGGTACTATGGGCCACAAAAAAGAGAAATGGGTGCTTATGAACTCAATATTTCAAAAGCTGCTTTTTTTGATGAATTAAAAGTGAATGTTAATTATCAATCCATAGAAGAAAGCAGACAAACCAGAGAATATAAACGCCTTGATAGATTTGACAGCCAGTTGGAAAGGGTAAACGTATTTGGAACAACGGTAAGCGGAAGAAT
>CANJDY010000293.1 GCA_947472635.1 Chitinophagaceae bacterium | reverse complement strand
CGAATTTTGATTGTAAATTTTTTTTTCAATTGCAGCAATCTGCTTTTTGCTGGCTCCTTTTTTTAGTACCGATACCATAGCTTCAAATTTCCTTGAATTTACGAATTTTAATTAATTGCTCAAAATAATAGACCCACTGTTAAGCGAATTGTTGAATGGTGAGTGGTGAAAGTTCGGCCATCTTGTTGTTTCTAAACTATTATGCTAATTCATCCAGCACACTATCAGTTTTCAGTTATCAATTTTCAGTTAACTACAGTTTTAGGATCGCAATCACCACCCCTGCCAGACTTACCAATCCGCTGGTAATGCCTACAATTTCGGCTGTGCTGGAGCTCTTTTTCTCGGCTCGCTTGGGCACCACTATTTCGCTGCCCGGCATCACTTTGGGATATATGTTGAAAAATAACAAATGACTGGTTCGGGCAGCTCTTCCGTTGGCGTATACGATATAAGCTCTCTTTTTGAGGGCAAAGGGGCTGAACCCTCCCGCTGCATCAATATAGCTACTGAAACTATGTTTGGTTTCAAACGGCACTTGCGTAGTCAACAATACTTCACCGCTTATCTTAATCTGTGCCTCAAATTTGGGAATGTACAATTCATCCCTTGGGTGCAATATCACATCACTGATAGAACCGGGTGCTTTCATAATACCTGCCAAGTCAATGGATACTTTGTCGAATTCCTGCAAAATCTCCTCCGTCAATGCATCGGTAGAATCCTTCACCGTCTTTTTTAGTTTTCGAGCTACATCTTCCGCCCTTAGTTTTTCTTGTGCGGTTTTATATCTTTTTATATATGCCCCCGCTGGATAAGCGTCGGGTGTTAATCCGCCAGCGCGTTTTAATAAATCACTTACCCTTTCATTGCGATTGCTCAAAACAAAAGGACCGGGATATTGCACCTGGCCGCTGATGCTGACCGACTCAGGCAACGAATAGCCCGCTTTGCGGCGAATGGTAATTAGGTCGAAAGGCTGTAGGGGAATATTGTTGGCAGCAGCCGAATTTAACTCGCCCTCGCCATCAACAGAAGCACTGATGATTAAACTAGCCCCATTGTCTGTAGCCGTAATAGAATCTCTTTTTATCAGGCGCGCTATCTCAATGGTTTTGTAAGCCGCATCGGCAAAACCGCCGGCCTGCACAATCAAATCCTTGAGGGTGAGGTTATTAACAAAATCATATTGCCCCGGCACCCGCACTTCGCCCTGGATGGTTACCTTAAACGAATCGCGCAGGTCCTGCACCGAACTAATCAACACTTCATCTTCTCTTTGTAATACACTATTATTGGCAGCATCTCCTGCCAGCGCCTTGCGGATATCGAATGACAGGATGGATCGCGTAAGGTCTTCCTGCAGGCGGATGATTTGTCCACGCCCCGTAAAAGCATCTTCTTTTAAACCGTCGGCTTTGCGAATGAGCTCGGCTACTGTTAAGCCGGGCCTCAACTCATACACATCGGGCCTAAAAATGGCGCCGGTAATGCGTACCCGATTGGCAAAACGGTTTAATATTTTGGAGGCTACCAGCACATCCCCCGTTTGTGGTTGATACTTGCCGTAATCTGCTAATTCCAAATCCGCCACCTTACGCTCCTTGTCGGTGCGCTGAAATATTTTTACCGACGATTGGTAAGCGGTATCCGTAAAGCCGGAAGCAAAATCGAGTATGCCGGCAAAAGTTTCGCCCGCCAACACCTCAAATATCCCTGGCCGCTTTACCTGGCCCTGCAATTCCACCCTTTTTTTGTAGGCGGGTACCCGAATCACGTCATTGTCTTGTAGACCAATATTGTCTGATTGGTCGCCATGAAGCAAAAACCGGTACAGGTCGATGCTGCGCAGTACTTTATTGTTACGTACCAATTCTATTTCCCGAAAACTGCCAAAGGCCGAAGGGCCGCCGGCTACATACAAGGCATTGAAAACGGTGGTTAAGGAAGATAGCGTATAATTGCCTGGATGGTTGGTGCCAATTACAGTAACCTTGATACTGCGAATTTTGCTAAGGGTAACGGACAACTTGGCTCCTCCGGAACGTAAGTACGAATACACCCCGCTTCCCATAATGGATTTCAACTTTTGTGTGGCAGCTTCGATTGTGAGGCCGGCCACTTTTATTTGCCCCACATTGGGAACAGTAATATTGCCCTCTGCAGATACCAGCAAATCGCCATTGTATTCCTGTGTGCCATATACAGATACTTGGAGCTGGTCATCAGGGCCCAATACATAATTCATTGGCGTAGCCAGTTTCATATTGGGCTCAAAATTGGGCGCTACGGAAGTATACAATTCTGATCCAAAAATCAGGGGATTGATGAGCGGTTTAGTCTTTTTTTCCTCTTCGTATTTACCTGTATCTAGCGAGTCGCTGCTGTTATTGATCCGCAATGCAGATGGCTTGGCACCACCCGTTTTCAATTTGCCGGTACCTGATGCATCGGTGGTAGCTGCCAACCGAAGCTTGAGCTTGGCAAATTCACTGGCTGACATCCCCTTGGCAATAGCAGCCTGCTCGGCCTGCTCAATGGGCATTCCATTACTGGTCAACTGCAATTTTAACTTGGCAATATCGCCATCGCTCAGCTGATCTACTTTCACCTGGCTTAGGTCCTTACCCTTTAAAATGTCCTGCGCATGGATGGCGGAAGATAAAAAAAGAAAAAAGAGGAGGGTGGAGAGGAGTTTTTTCATACCTATATAATAATTTCTGATTTTTTGATGTCTGATTTGGTGATTTGGTGAAGGGCGATTTAGTGAATGGTCAATGATGAAAGTTCGGCCATTTTACTTTTTCTTAAACAGAATGTTAATTCGACCTGCACACTATCAGTTTTCAGTTTTCCATTTTTAACTTCGCCTGCTCTTTTAAATTCACACCCTTCGCCTCCGCAGCCGGCGGGGCTGCGTAACTGCAACGCCGCTGCTTTTGCTCCTTTTTAATCCCGATTGTTTCGGGATAAAATTCCGACTACGTCGGAACCGTACCAAAAGAGGCGGCTTATGCAATTACTGGTGAAAATGCGGACAAGGGGTCAGGGACCCAAATTGATTTTTTGATATCTGATTTGGTGAAGGGGCAAATGGTCAATTGTCAATGGTGAATGGTGAAAATTCGGCCATCTTGCTGTTTCTATACTATTAAGCTAATTCATCCAGCACACTTTCAGTTATCCTTTTTACAGTTATCCATTATCTAGTTATCAATTTTAGTATAATTGAGTTAATAATGCCCTTTGCAGGAAAGAACCAATATCCTCTCAGCGTCAATCTCATAAACCAATCTATGTTCTTGGTTAATTCTCCTTGACCAACAACCTGCTAAATCAAATTTCAACAACTCGGGTTTACCTATCCCAATAAAAGGTGTTTCGAGTGTACTTTCCAGTAAACTTCTAATTTTTTGAAGCACTAGCTTATTTCCTGATTTTTTCCAATAATCTAAATCTTCCATGGCTTTTGCTGTAAAGACTATTTCCATATTGAATCAAGAGAGACTTTTACAGTTTTTCCCTGCTTGGCCTGTTGCCTACTTTGCTTCACCTTTGAAACGAAGGCTTTATCATAAGGGCTTTTGCTTTTCCCAGTTTCGAAAGGCACTTTTAATGCCCTGGCAAGATCTTCAAACAAAGTTGCTTGCTCCTTTGAGCTTGGATGAATAATGATTGTTTCCATTATAAAACTAATTTTTATGCTTGATCTTAATTTCTTTTTTTTGATATCTGATTTGGTGAAGGGGCAAATGGTGAATGGTGAAAGTTCGGTCATTTTGCTGCTGCTTAACTATTAAGCTAATTCATCCAGCACATTATCAGTTATCCATTTTTCAGTTATCCATTATCCGATTCCCACTCATTCCTCATTCTTTTTTGGATATTAAGAGGTTCTTCTTTTAGCTTTAGAATACCATTGTATCTTTTCGCATCAAAACCCGTTGACGAATTTTGATTGTAAATTTTTTTTTCAATTGCAGCAATCTGCTTTTTGCTGGCTCCTTTTTTTAGTACCGATACCATAGCTTCAAATTTCCTTGAATTTACGAATTTTAATTAATTGCTCAAAATAAT
>CANJDY010000292.1 GCA_947472635.1 Chitinophagaceae bacterium | reverse complement strand
CTTTCCGGATTTATTCAAACGATTACTTTTACCAGTTTTGATTCGGGCAAATGGGTGCTACCCTCTTTTTTACTTACTATTGACCGGGTTGGACATGACAGTACCTTTCACCTTTTTACCGATTCTGTGCCGGTTACCGTTTCTTTTTCTGCCAGCGATACCACCCAGCAATTACGCGATATCAAACCTATTCGGGAAGTAGAAACAATTAATCCGATATGGTATTGGCTTGGTGGAGGGGTAGTGCTAGCGGCAGTGATTGCATTACTGATATGGTGGTGGAAGCGAAAAAGGAAAATAAAGGCTGACCCATTCCAGTCAAACCTATCAGCTTATGATGAAGCAATAAAGGAATTGAAAAAATTAGCGGGTTATAATTTAGCAATTCGGGAAGAGGTAAAAATGTTTCATTCCCAATTGGCAGCTATTTTCAAACAATATTTATCACGCATTTATCAGAAGCCTTATTTGAGCAAAACGACTCGTGAAATATTGCTATTATTGAAAGAACAACAGGTGGAAGACCAATTGCTGAATAAAGTGTTGATTAGCTTACATTATGGGGATGCTGTAAAGTTTGCTAAATATTTTCCGCCAGTTTCGGAAAGTGAACATTGTATGAAGTTGGTAGAAGAACTGGTAGAGGAAATTCAACAATTGAAGCAAACGCCTAAACCCCTAAACCTCTAAACCCCTAACCCAATTGTTAACCGACTATCTAGATACCGTTCATTTCGCTTATCCGTGGTTGCTTTCGCTTGCCATAGTTATTCCTGTGATGGTCTTTTGGCAGTTTACATTTGGCAACCGGCAGCAGGCGGGCTTGAAGGTTTCTTCTCTCAGAAACTTTCAATCTATTCGTTCCTGGAAAAATTTATTTCGCCCTACACCTTTTATTTGTAGGTTGTTGGGGATGCTTTTGATTATTATAGCAATGGCCCGACCTCAAACCAAAAATGAAGAGCAACGGGTGGAAGGAGAAGGAGTGGATATCGTATTGTGTATAGATGTTAGTGGCAGTATGACTGCCCAGGATTTCACTCCCAACCGGATGGAAGCCGCAAAGACTGTTGCTGCAAGCTTTGTCGAAAAAAGATTGACTGATCGCATTGGGATTGTGATCTTTTCGGGTGAAAGTTTTACGCAATGCCCCCTTACTACTGATAAGGCAGTGCTTAAATCTGCTATCGAAAGTATTCGAAATGGTTTATTGGAGGATGGCACTTCCATTGGAGATGGGTTGTCTACGGGCATTGATCGTTTGCGGACTAGCAAGTCTAAAAGCAAAGTAGTTATTTTATTAACGGATGGTGAAAATAATGGTGGATTAATAGGGCCCGACAATGCAAAAGAAATTGCAAAGGCCTTTGGTATTAAAGTGTATACTATTGGTGTAGGAACAGAGGGATTTGCACCCTATCCGGTCAAGACGGACCTTGGGGTAATCATGCAGCAGCAGAAAGTTACCATCGATGAAAAATTGTTAAAGTCAATTGCAGCGGAAACTGGAGGCAAATATTTTAGGGCAAAAGATAATGCAGGGCTGCAAAATATTTACGCTGAAATAGACTTACTGGAGAAATCAAAAGTAGAGGTATCTACCATTACAAGGTATACGGAGAAGTTTTTTCCCTTTCTGCTGGCGGCACTTGTTTTTTTATTGTTGGAGCTACTACTTAGGTTTACTGTTTTCAAGAAATTTCCTTAGGCTAGTAGGTGACAATATTTATAAAACCCTTCGGTTTCGTTTTAATTAGTGAAATTTGTAGTCTATGATGGCAACAGTGTATAAAAGTACCGGAAGTTGGTATATTGTCCAAGATGAAACAGGTAAGGCCTTCAATGCCCGTATTAAAGGTAAATTCAAGATTGATAATATTACCTCTACCAACCCTATTGCTGTAGGAGATGTGGTGCTGGCAGATATGGAAAACGAGTTGGAAAGCACACTGACCATCACCGATATTGCTCCTCGGAAAAACTATATAACGCGCTCTTCTCCACATAACCGAAATCAGCATCATATCATAGCATCCAATCTCGACCAGTCGCTTTTATTTGCTACATTAAAAGACCCCAAAACATCCCTCGGGTTTATTGATCGATTTTTAATCACTTCCGAGGCTTATCATGTGCCGTCCATTCTAGTTTTTAATAAATCGGATCTTTACAAGGAAAAAGAGCTTGCTAAATTTGAGGAAATCAAGGAGATTTATGAAGCCATCGGTTATAAAGTGCTCTCTATGAGTATTGAAAAAAATGAAGGTGTGGAAGAGGTGAAAAGTCTATTGAAAGATAAAACCACTTTATTAAGCGGTCATTCAGGTGTGGGAAAATCTTCTTTTATCAATATTATTTTCCCTGAACTACGACTTAAAACACAGGATGTAAGCGGGTGGAGTGGCAAGGGGCTGCATACCACCACTTTTGCCGAAATGTTTAATCTTTCATTTGGAGGCAGGGTAATTGATACTCCTGGTATCCGGGAACTAGGATTGGTAGATATCCCTAAGCACGAGCTGTCTCATTATTTCCCTGAAATGAGGGCGTTGATTAATCAATGCCATTTCAATAATTGCATGCATATCAATGAACCTGGCTGTGCGGTGAAGGAAGCGGTAAATCTGGGACTGGTTCACTCAGATCGTTATTATAGTTACTTAAACATCTTGGATAGCATTGAAAAAAAACCCTACTAATTCGAATCGTAAGGCAAAACTACTGTTAGTCGTAAATTTTTTTCCCTCCTTTGTATTTTGCACTGCTACTTGCTTTTAGAGCTTTTACGTCTCCGCCAGTTAACTTTTCAGCGCCAATATTTCTTCCATCGCTGGGGCAGCCATAAGTATCCTTTCTTCTAAAAATAAAGCATCCACTGAAAAAGGAAATACAACAACAAGCCAGAATAATTTTTTTCATCCGTAAAATATTTTTTGTAAAAGGTTAGCTTCCCTCTTCCTTAAACCATCCACTATACATCAGGTAATTATTTGCTATCCTGTTAATTTCGCCACCGATTAATTCCTGGCTGATATCTTTAATTTTTTTTGCCGGTACGCCGCCGTAGATACTTCCTGCTTCTATCACCGTATTTTCAAGTACTACTGCACCTGCGGCAATAATACAATTCGAACCAATTTGTACATTGTCCATCACGATGGCACCCATCCCCACCAGCACATTATCTGCTATGATGCATCCATGTACAATTGCATTGTGCCCGATGCTAACATTATTTCCGATGATAGCCTGGGTTTTTTGGTAGGTACAATGAATTACTGCACCATCCTGTACATTTACCTTATTGCCCATCCGGATACTATTTACATCTCCTCGTATCACGGCATTAAACCATACACTGCAGTCATCCCCCATTATCACATCTCCTACAATGGTAGCATTAGGCGCAATAAAACAATTGGAACCCATCTCGGGTAAAACCCCTTTTACGGGAAGAATGAAAGGCATGACTTTTTTCAGTTTAGGAATGAATAACGCTAAATTAAATGATTATTCAAAAACACCTTACTATTTATGATTATTTCTTTGCGACCTTTGTAATATATGAATATGGGTGAACCTTATAATACTCCTTCGGGCGAGCAGCGGCCAAGCGCTATTACTAATCGCCAGTTATTTCTTTCGCATGTGGGTCAAACATCCGAAGCGCCATTGGCGTTGGAGATTGTAAAGGCCAGGGGCTGTACCCTGTGGGATGTGGATGGCAAAGCTTATATCGATCTAATTGCAGGCATCAGTGTTTGTAATATCGGGCACTGTCACCCTCGCGTGGTGGAGGCAATAAAAAAGCAAGTGGACGATTATATGCACATCATGGTGCTGGGTGAACTGGTAGAAAGTCCACAGGTAGCGTATGCAAAAAAATTAACTGATTATTTACCTCCCTCCCTCAATGCCGTTTTTTATACGGCCAGCGGAAGCGAAGCTACTGAAGGAGCGATGAAGCTAGCCAAACGGTTTACTGGCCGCACGCAGATTATTTCTTTTAAAAATAGCTATCATGGAAGTACACAAGGCGCTTTAAGTATTATGGGGGATGAGTATTGGCGCAATGCATT
>CANJDY010000291.1 GCA_947472635.1 Chitinophagaceae bacterium | reverse complement strand
CACGCTATGTAGGTTCAGAAATTCCTGCAGAAGTGTTGGTCTGGCAAGACCCTATCCCTGCTGTTACCTATCAACTCATTGACGATACGGATATTGCTTCTCTAAAGGCTACGATACTCGCTTCAGGACTTTCTGTATCTCAATTAGTAGCTACTGCTTGGGCTTCCGCATCCACTTTCCGTGGTTCCGATAAGCGGGGTGGTGCAAATGGTGCGCGCATTCGACTGGCACCACAAAAGTATTGGGCAGTAAATAACCTCCCTCAATTGTCTAGCGTGCTAGATATACTCGAGGGTATTCAAGCTGAGTTCAATACTGCGCAGTCTGGAGCAAAGAAGGTTTCCATTGCCGACCTAATCGTGTTAGGTGGATCTGCCGGTATTGAAAAGGCAGCACAACAGGCTGGTCAAGTAGTGAAAGTACCATTCACGCCTGGACGTGCCGATGCTACCGAAGAGCAAACAGATGTGGAGTCATTCGCCGTGTTAGAGCCGATTGCAGATGGTTTCCGCAATTACCTTAAGCCTCGTTCTTCCGTATCTGCAGAGGAAATGCTGATTGATAAGGCCCAACTGTTGACATTGACGGCTCCCGAAATGACGGTGCTGATAGGCGGTATGCGGGTGCTTAACACCAACTTTGATCATTCTCAACATGGAGTTTTCACCCATCGCCCAGAGTCGCTAACCAACGACTTCTTTGTTAACCTAATTGATTTTGGAACTACCTGGAAAGCAAGTTCCGATTCTAAAGAACTGTTTGAAGGAAGCGATCGTGCAACAGGGGTCATCAAATGGACAGCTACTCGAGTTGACCTTATACTAGGGTCCAACTCAGAATTGCGTGCGCTTACCGAAGTGTATGCTTGTGAAGATGCTCAAGATAAATTTGTGCAAGACTT
Organism: Chitinophagaceae bacterium; assembly: GCA_947472635.1. Next base: position 3,196 of record CANJDY010000291.1, on the reverse strand, counting down.
TATAGCTGCATGGACGAAGGTGATGAATCTTGACCGTTTCGACCTGAACTGATTTCATTGATTTAGTGTAGTATATTCTTGTAAGAGGTGGTCTTTTTTGGGCCACCTCTTTTATGTTCAAACTTAGGAAGACTGGGGAATAATGATGGGTTGAGTTGATACAGTTCATCCGCTTTTCTGTATGTAAAGTAAAGAAGGGGAATCAATGATGAAAACTATCTGTACAGGTTAATTTTTTCTCTTCAGCAATTTTTTTCTGGGTGAAGCCGAAGGCGCATACTCATAAATTCCTGCATCCGGATTGCCAACGATTGGATTACCCTTGAAGTCGTTGTTTAAACCAACTCGTACTCCAAAATCGATGCCTACAGATCCTACCGGTAATGTGTAATTCCATAAAGAAGGACTACCGCTTACCGCAGTAAATATGCCGGCAGAAGTACTAAAGTATTCATTGGCTCCCAGTGAAATGGCACCAAGGCTTCCTGTCGACATTCGGTAAATATTATTGCTCCTAATCATTGCGCTGCTATTGAATTTTTTTCCTGCAATGATTGTGCCGTTGGAACACCAAAAAATATTATTTTTCATCACTACCATGCCAGCGGGGCCTTTACTGCCGGCCATGTAAAACAATTGTCCTGGAACCGAAAATTGCCTTAGGGTTTCAACAATGGTATTATTGTAATACTGAAGGTTGCTGATATTACAAGCATAGTCACCCCCATTTTGGAAAACGCCCAACATTCCACAATTTATAATTTTATTATAGGCTACCACATTATTTTTTGCAACCCCATTTGAACTACTTCCAATTTCGATAAATCCATTGCAGTTGATAGCAGTATTGTAGGCGATAAAATTATTATTCATATCCTCTCCAAAAAATTCAATCGCTCCGCCATCATATCCGTAGTCGTAACTTATAGCCCAACATTCTTCGAATAGGTTATGGCTAATGGTATTAGAGGAACTTCCTATTACTATCGGCACGGCACCATAATCATCGTTGTTATTATTGTAGACGGGTGTATTGCGCACCATCCGTAAATTGTGCATATAGTTGCCCGTGATATTGGTATAGTTGGAGCCAGTAAAAGTAGCGATACCAATTCCCAACATTGAAAAATCGCAATTGGATATGCTGCAATGAGGTGAATTATACAATAGTATGGCATTTGAAATAGTTGCTTGCAATTGGTGTAATTTGTCGATCAAGCTATTGTCAATAAATTTAATCCTATCAATGACTACATAAGTTTGATTGTTTAAGGTAATGATATCAGAAATGGTATTATCAAATGTGGGCAAGCTGCCTTTTCCATAGGCAGTATAAACAATTGGATTTCCAGCACTACCAGAACGTAGGATGTATAGCCTTCCAACATAGGTTTGCCCTCGCTTAAAGAAAATAGTATCTCCCCCATTGACCATTGTTGTTCCGCTATTAACTTGTGCAATGTTTTTCCAAGGAGCGGCCAATGTGCCATTGGCGGTTTTATTCGTTGAAGAGGCATCGCAGTAATAGTTTGCTGCAATACCCTGCAAACAACCGGCCATAAAAAATAGTATAATCATTAATTTCATAATCGTCCATTACAAGAGGTAGGATGAATACTATCGATGGGGAAAAGTTAAAAACATCCATATTGATAGGGTTAGCGAGGGGGGGAATATTTACAGTTTCCGGCACCCGCTAATATTTCGCGTAAAATATTTTTAAAATTTATTTTTGAATTTTTAAAAATATATCTCCACTAAACAGTCTAGCTTTTTGTAATAATCTAGCTATTTTTTTTCTAATTAGTAAGTTGTTTGATTGTAAAAGAATTTTTTCTGATAATAGAAATATTTTAAAATACAGTTGGTTCATGAATGGGAGATTCACTGCAAGGGATATTTTTTTAAACCCCGCCTCTTTTGCTATTGTTGTCAATTCGCTAAAACTGTATTCTTTTAAATGCATTCCCTCTGCCACGTCTTTTTCAAATACTCTGGATACATCATGTGGACCGGTAAGTAAATGGGGAGTTGAAAAAATATAGTAGCCACCCTCTTTTAGAATAGCCTGCACGCCCTTAAAATGTGCTAGCTTGTCATCGGGATGCAGATGCTCAATCACCTGGTTGGATAGCACAATATCATAGGAGTTTTTTTCTTCAAATTGATCAAGGTGTATTCCATCTGTATTGCCCAATTGTACAGTGTTACTCCCTGACAAAAATTTTTCTCCTCGCTCTTTGGTAATTTCTGTTCCCTTACATGAGAACCCGATGGAATCCAAATATTGAATCATCTTTCCTTTGCCTGTTCCGATTTCATAAATTAGTTTGGGCTTTTTCCCAATTGCCCTCACCCATTTTTTATATTCTTTTTCTGCTACTATTTGATTTTCGGTATCAGTGTATTCATTGAGCCAGGGAAGTTCATGGTAAAGTTTGGTATATGCTTTTTCAAAAACATCCCATCTGCTTTCTGGGGTACTTTTTTTAAGCTCATCGGTCAATTTTTTTTCTAGTGTCCAATGATGCCGTATCATATCCTCTGTTATGGGGGCTTCATCAGGTATTTTATAGTTGTTCTTATATCTTTTAATTAATTGAATGCCTGCCGGTTCGGAATCAATGCCTTGTTGTTTCACAATAATTTAATTTAATCATTAACGATGGTAAACCAGTTTGGTTACCTAATTCAATCTTGCGCTTTGCTTATGGGAAGTTGAAGAATCGTTTGTCAGGGATGACGGATAAATTAGTAAATAAAATTATATATCAAAATGTGAAATAAAGGTTAAAACAACGAATTATTTAAAAAGATTGTATTCTTTTTATTTCAAATTCTTTTAAAGCAAACAGTAATTAGAATTATCGACGAGGAGGTATGCAGTTAGGTGGGCTGGTGAGCTAACTGAAATTAAAAATTCCCGCAGGGAGCGGGAATTTTATCGGTTGATTTAAGTTTGAGTTGTTTTATTTTTTACCACCAATTCGTATTGTTAATTCACCAAAACGAAGAGCAGCTACCACCCATACAAAACAGGCTATGGCTATAGGGGCAATAATGGATTGATTGTGTTCAAGGTGGGTAGCAATGGCACCACCCAGGTAAGCCACTAGTAATAGAGTGCCCAATAAGCCTGTTCTGGGAATGATAAAAAGTACCACACTTAATAATTCAATGAGTCCTACAACCTTAT
>CANJDY010000290.1 GCA_947472635.1 Chitinophagaceae bacterium | reverse complement strand
TGATGATATGGCGGATGTATATGACATGAGTATTGATATGGACGATTACAATAAAACCAGTTGTTATCTGTTTACTCAAAAAGTAAAACCTGGTATGGAAGCAAATGTGGTGGTAGATGAAATGACCACTTGGTTTAATGATAAAACATTTGAAGTGGTAGCTCGAAAATATTCACTTAGCTATGATGCCGGTATATACGATTTTAATGTGCAGATGGAAGTACAGCTTACCCATTCTGGTGATTTACTAGTGCCCTCCATGATACGATACAACGGCAACTGGAAAGCTATTTTTAAGAAGCGTGAGCGCGGGGTATTTACCGCTACCTTGTTTGATTTCAAGAGCGTTGCTGTAGGTAAGTAGCCAATGCTTTTACACCGTAGCACTAATCAAACCCTTCAAGTAATGTGGATCAATAGTTGCTCCCAATCCAGGAGTATCTGGCACTTCGATAACGCCATTATTATGATAACTAATTCCTCCGATTACAGGATCTTCAATAAACATGAGTGGCGTGTCAAAATCAAAATACATAATTGATTCGCTTACCAGTGCCAGATGTGCGGCTGCAGTAAAAGCCAATCTGGATTCTAAAAATCCGCCCAATTGTATTTTAATACCTTCCTTTTCTGCCAATTGAATGATTGTAAGTGCTTTAAATATTCCTGCTGATTTCCCTAATTTAACATTAAAAAAATCACAAGCTTTTAGGTCGATCAAATTTTTTGCATCATGCTCGTTGCAGCAAGATTCATCTGCCATTATTTTTATAGGGCTAAGTTTTCGAATACCGGCTAGGTTCATGTAATCCCACCGAGGAATAGGCTCTTCGCAATGCTGGATATTGAAAGGGGCTAATTCATGTAATAGGCTAAGGGCAAAGGATACATCCCATCCTTGATTGGCGTCTATTCGAATAGGTATTTCCATTCCTACTGCTGCTCGAATCATGCTGATGCGTTCCACATCTTTTTCCTGTTGGCCTAGTTTAACCTTGATCACTTGAAAACCATTCGCTTTTATTTTAACTGCATCATCCGCCATTTTTTGAGGCGTATCAATACTTACCGTATAGTCGGTAATGATTTCTTTTGTTTTGTTGCCACCTAAAAATTTATACAATGGCTTTCCAGCATGCTGTGCTGCTATATCATACAAGGCTATGTCGAAAGCACTTTTGATACTGCTGTTAGCATATATTACACTGTCCATTGCTAGGGTACAGGCGGCTATGTCCAACGGATTTTTTTTCTTTAAAATTTGGGCCAAATATTTCGCCACTACAAAACAGGTATCCATGCTCTCTCCATTAATGGTCATAAAGGGACTGCACTCCCCATATCCTATTATTCCTTCATTGGTTATAATTTTTATGATTACATTTTCGGCATGGGTCAATATTCCTAAAGAAATTTTAAAGGGTTCTTTTAGTGGGATTGGAGATTTATATATTTCAACTGATTCAATGGAGATCATAACATTTGGTTAATTGAGTGGTTCAGTGGATGTTCCTTCAATAAAATCAGTTGTATAAGCTGTCTCACCGGAAAATGCTTTTCGTTTTCCAGCAAATTTCCGCTTTAATACTTCCTGAACAGGTATGTTTTCTAACTTGCTTTCCAGCCAGGAAATGATATCGAGGTAACTGAATGCCCTTGTTTCATTGCGATTTCCCTGGTGGGTTTTTAATTTTACTAGTAATTTTTCAAGCTCAGGCTTGATATCCCTAACTGAAATATGAAAAGAAGTTCGGATGAATTTAAAGATCTCTTCTTCTACCACACTTAAGTTTTGCATTTTGGCCATAAACCGGTACACCGATTTTATCAGGTGGTCTAGTATATCTTCATTCCCCAATTCATAGTGGGCAATCAGGTGTAATAGGCGACTGTAGCATTGTAGATCAGTACGTAAGTCTACCTTCCAGTTAATGATCTTATTTAGGTAATCAATGGCTTTTTCATAGTCACCGCTTCCAAAATACAAGCAGGCAATTTTGTAGTAAAAAACTAAAATCCGGTGCCTGTCAAGATAAATTTCGTATTCCTTTATTTTTTCTTCGATAGCGGGAATCAGTGCCAATCCCTCGGTAAAACTGCCCTCCAAAAAATGTTTATTAAACAAAGAAATGGTGCTGTAAACAAAACATTGAATGCGGTTATTTACATTGTTTTGTACTAGGTCAGTTTGGCAAAACTTGTTAAAAATATCTAGGGTTTCAATCAGTTTTTTGTGATTGCCCAGATCGAAATGTGATCCCATCAGATTGTGCATTCCTTTAATGAAATGCGCTGTTTCTATTGGAAGCATTGAAGGCTCCTCTTCAAAGAGGTTCACCCATTTTTGAGTATATCGGTAATACTGTAAAAAGTCTTGCCGTATAAAGGCATTCCAGCAATAACTTTGATAGAGGTACAATCGCTCATAAAAGCTGTTACAAGCGGGCGTTTTGTCGCCCAGTCTGCTAGAAAAAAAATATTGAAGGGCGATGCTCTCTTCTTCATTTCGACAGTGCCCATTTTTAATATACCAGCTGTATAACTGCAGGGATAAATTTGAAAGTTGGGATACCAAAGCAAGGCTGTCATTTACCTCGTCGGATTCCCTACTCAAATAATCTGCCCTGTCTTGCATGCTACGGGTGATATAAAGCGCCTCTATTTTTTTTTCGAAAAAGAGCACCTGTTGTAAATAGGTAAACTGGTTATGTAGCTTTGCTTGCTCCTTTAGCTTGTCCAATACCTTCAAACTTTGGTGATAGAGTCCCTTGTTGTATAAAATACGGGCATAATCCATTTGCTCATGAAGGAATATATCGATGCTATCATCATTGATTAGCCGAAGGCTGCTGAGAATTTGTTTGTATAAATGTGCTTTTAGGTTACTGAGTTGCTGCTTTTTAATACGGTCATTTTTTGCCAGCAAAACCACCTCATCGTAGGCATCCATTTTGTCCAGTGCATCAAATAACTGTACACTTTTTAGCTCTTCGGAGGAGGAGTTTCGGGTAGCATACAGCTTGAAATTGCGTTTTTCGCTTTTTTCAAGTGATTGGATGAGCTGAAATAAGGGGTCTGTACTCCTGTTGGGCATCGTAATTTTATTTCTTTAAATTCCTTACTGGTTATGGGTTACAGGTTAAAAAAGTTGCTTTATATAGCGTAATACGACCAACAATTTGTTGGGCATAAACAGTTATATGCCACTATATTCGTACATTCAGGTGAATTAACTAAAAATATAGCAGTTCCACAAAATTAATTACTGTTTTATTAAATATACAATTTCTATGTCAGCTAACAAGATACACATTTTTGACACCACCCTTCGCGATGGTGAACAGGTTCCCGGCTGTAAGCTCAACACCAGCGAAAAGGTTGAATTGGCTTTAAGGCTGGAAGAGTTGGGGGTGGATATCATAGAAGCAGGATTCCCCATTTCTTCGCCGGGGGATTTCAATTCAGTCAATGAGATTTCAAAGATTATTACCAATGCCAGTGTTTGCGGTTTAACTAGAGCAGTGCAAAAAGATATCGAAGTAGCTGCGGAAGCATTAAAGTTTGCCAAACGGCCTCGCATTCACACCGGTATTGGAACATCAGACTTACATATTAAATCAAAATTTAATTCCAACCAGGACGATATTTTACAAAGGGCCATTCAATGCGTCAAATGGGCTAAAAACTTTGTAGACGATGTGGAGTTTTATGCCGAAGATGCAGGAAGAACCGATAATGTATACCTCGCAAAAGTGGTGGAAGCTGTTATTAAAGCAGGGGCCACAGTCGTAAATATTCCTGATACCACCGGATACTGTCTTCCTCATCAATATGGTGAAAAAATAGCTTTTTTGGTAAATAATGTGCCCAATATTGACAAGGCAATTATTTCCTGTCATTGCCATAATGACCTTGGATTGGCAACGGCAAACTCTATTGCCGGAATTATCAATGGGGCAAGGCAGATAGAATGTACCATCAATGGGCTGGGTGAAAGAGCAGGCAATACCTCCTTGGAAGAAGTAGTAATGATCATTCAACAACATAAAAATCTTGGTTTTCATACTGGTGTAAATGCCAAATTGTTAAATCCTATGAG
>CANJDY010000289.1 GCA_947472635.1 Chitinophagaceae bacterium | reverse complement strand
TCAATTACACCTAACAAATCATGCATAGGGAAGTCGACACCGGTAAGTACTGGCACATGATAATAATAGAATGGCATGTCTGGCACCGCTGAGGCGACTTCTATGCAACACTTCGCCAGCATATCTACATTTGCCGGTTTGAAATAGGAAGGTGATGTTAAAGCAACGGAATACAAACCTTGCTGCTTTGCATACACGGCAAGCTCCTTACATTCGCTCAGGCTATTGCCACCCAACAGTAACATAACCTTAAAATTAGCATCATCATTTGCGCAAGCTGCCCATGCCGCAGTCACAGCCATTTTTTCTGTAATGCTCAGAGAAGCCCCTTCTCCGGTAGAACCGCAAATGAATGCGCCAGTAACCCCATTGGAAACCAACATTTCATAATAAGCCGGAATAATAGATAAATTCAATGAACCATCTTTATTCATTGGTGTAAACGGTGCTGCGATTAATCCTTCCAAATGTTTCATCTAATAAAAATGAGTGAGTGATTTATTTACCAATGGCCAATACTTTAATTATTCAACAATAAAACCATCTTGAATAATTGCAATTGGCATGAGGCTGGATAAATATTTTTTTAAACTTTTACTTCCGGTTATTTACAGTATACCGGGTAAAAAAATAACCGATATACTGTAAACAACATTGGAAATAAGTGCTATACTTTGTTTTTATTTATGGCTTAGCGGTTGGATAACCAGGTGTTTGATTTACCAATGGGTCATTCGTCCAAATTGCCGGCTCTATTGGCCACAAGGTTTTAAAACCCTGGGTAGCCTTGTCCAAAACACCATAAGGATTACCAGCTGCTTTGAATACGAGCGGATCGGTACCAAATTTCATACGACGCAAATCATACCATGCCTTTCCTTCATATACAAATTCCTTATTTCTTTCTGCAAATATAGCCAGTTCATTGGCATCTTTAGTAGAGCTAACAAAGGGGGTAGGGTCTACCAATGGAGCAAATGCACGGTCGCGAATTAGCTTAATATAACTAGACGGATCAGTTCCTTCGGCATTCACTATTTCTGCCAACATCAACAATCTATCTGCTTCGCGATAAATAGGCCAATCGTCAGCAAAATATCTTTTATTGGCACTAATTGTACCTAGAAATTTAACTAGCGCAGTGTTCCTTATTGAAATGGCATAAGGCGGAGTGCCTGATTTTGTTACTTTATAATAATCGTAAAAAGTTGCATCCCTTCTCTTATCCGTAACGGCATAGGACTGAAACAAAGCAAACGTATACCCATATCGCTGAATAACCGATTGAGAATTGGTTGCTGCTAATACCAATGGATCAACCAGTAAAGCACCACTTGCCAATGAATCTTTATAATGTAAATTGTCAAAATTATAAGTAGAATACGTATAAGTGGCAACATTCCCCATCTCTGCCTCCCCTACCAAATAACGAACTGCAAAAATGATTTCGTTGTTATTCTTTTGAGCATAGGCAAAAGCATTGGCGAAACTTGCCTGTAATACATTTCCGGAAATTGAATTCAAGGCATTTTTTGCTTCTGTCAAATCAGCTGTTGTACCATATACTTTTGCTGACCACAAAAAGGTTTCCCCTTTCAACATGAGCGAAGCCTTTGGACTCCACTGGCTTTTTTCAGTTGGACTAGCCGAAGCGCCAAATGCGGTTATCGACTTTGCGATATCAGTTTTAATAGAAGCTAACACCTCGGCTTCTGAGGCCCTAGCTTTTCGAAGTTTAACAGGATCAGTATTGCCATTCAATACTTCCGGCTCCATTCTGAGGGGAACTCCTCCGTAGGTACGTAGTAAATGGAAATAGTAATAGGCTCTTAACCCATAGGCCTGACCAAGAAAATACTTCTTTTTTGCATCGGCCAAAAAGGTAATTGCTTCTACTCTTTGAATAAAAAGATTAAGTTGTAATATCGGGCTATAAAAACCAGCCCAACTACTCACTCCAGTAGAGTTTTCGTCAATTCTTTGTTCAATAATTGGCAACTCATTGAGGGAAGTACTCTGACGATCAATATTACTATAATTCCCACTACGCATTTCTCCCAATCGGAGAAACGAAAACTGGTTGTCTCTAAATTGTTTATGAATACCCACCATAAAATTGGTTACCTGGGCTTCATTTTGCCAAAAGTTGCCATCGCCAAAATAATCCTCGGGGGCAAGTTCCAACGTCTTTTTACAGGATGTGAAAGCCAACGCTATCATCACCACAGCTACTATATATGTAAACTTATTCATGATAAATTATTTTTTTCTGATATAATTAAAAAGTTAGGTTAGCTCCAAAAACAAACTGCGTTGGTATAATGTAAGCACCATTTTGATTTCCTGTACGCTCAGGAAAATTCAATAATTTATTGGTGATATACCCTAGATTTTGTCCTGTTGCAGTAAATTTCAATCCGTTAATTTTCGCTTTTTTCAATAAGGAAGTCGGTAAAGAATAGCTTAGCGAAACTTCTCTGAAATTTAAATAATTTGACTTCACCCAAAACATACTACTAGGTCTGTCAAAGTTTTTTGTATTCAGCTGATCGGCCCAGGCATACCTTGGATATTTTGCATTTACATTTTGAGGTGTCCAAGTGTCCATAACCAAATCCGTTGGATTAAACTCCCCTTGCATGCAACCCAATGACCACATTTGCATAAAATCTTGTTGGATATGGCCCATTGCAAAATCAACCCTTACAAAAAGTGAAAAACCCTTGTAGGATAAACTAGTATTTAAGCCACCTGTCCAACTTGGAATTTGTTTTCCTAGAGATACCTGGTCCCTGTAATCAATGGTATCGTTCTTGTCAATATCTTTCCACTTCATATCGCCCAACTGAGTTGAGATCCATCCAGCAGCAAGGGTTAATCCTCTTTGCGTAAGCAGTGAGCTACTAGCTACCCGCTTACCGGCAGAACCTCCGTACTGAACCTGCCCTGCAGCCAAATCAATTTTATTGTAGCCGGCAAGGTCAGTTGCATTTCTGATAATGCCATCACTTACATAACCAAATACCTCACCCCACTCCTGCCCTTCCTGATAGCCACCTACCCAGATAACTTTTCCAGAAACTGGATCATAAATTTGCTGACCACCTTGCCTATTGTTAGCAATTCCATTGTAAGGTAATGTCAACACGGTATTTTTATTCCAAGCAGCATTGGCACCCACCTGCCAGGTCAATGCCTTATTTTGAATAATCTTAACAGAAGCCTCTAATTCAAGTCCCTTATTTTTCATTGAGCCATTATTGGTTTTCACTCCCGAAACGCCAGAAGAGGTAGGTAATAATACACTCGCAATTTTATCTGAAGTAGTTCTGTCATAATAAGCAATGGATGCGTTGATACGGTTTTTCAGGAATCCCATATCTGCACCAATTTCAATCGTATTGGACTTCTCCCAGCGCAAAGAAGGATTGGCGATACTGGATTGAAGAAATCCAATGGTTCCAGCATAAGCTGTTTGTGATCCAAATGCACCCTGCAACTCATAAGTACCAATTCCTCCTACATTACCATTTTTACCCCAACTTCCTCGTAATTTCAAATAAGATAACCAGTCTTTTGTTGACTGCATGAATTTTTCTTTATGTGCCATCCAGCCAACTGAAAAGGCTGGGAAAGTTCCATATTGATTATCACCCAACAATCTTGAATACCCATCTCTACGGATAGTGAATGAAGCAAGGTATTTTCCATCGTAATCGTAATTAAATCGGCCAAATCCAGACATGATTCTTTCTCTGCTATGCCATGAATCTGTAGACCTTGTTTGCTGCTCTAAATTATTCTGTGTTAATCCTAGATCCTGAAAATCGGCAGTTGGAGCAAGTGAACCTCCAGCATATACACCTTTATTGTAGGAATCAAAATATTCAAAACCCGCCATTGCATTTACATTGTGTTTACTCCACAAGGTTTTTTGGTAATTCGCGATTGCATTATAGGTTTGCCGAATCGTTCTGTCAAAATTGGCTGACGTACTCCTTGTTCTATTCCAGCCAGTATTTGGATTAGTCAAACTCATTATACCAGATCGGAAATCTTGGTTAAAGGCTTCGGTGAACGATTCATCGTACATAACCAACCCACTTACTTTAAGATATAG
>CANJDY010000288.1 GCA_947472635.1 Chitinophagaceae bacterium | reverse complement strand
CCGTGGTACTGGTATGGATGAAGGTCCTTATACTTTGGCGCCTCATTATCTAGGATTTGCAATTCCATTCCAACATAAGCTGCATCACCCTCCAATGGTGCGCGGATACCAAGTCCATTATTTGCACCGGGGGTAAGTTGAAATTCAAACCGATATTCAAAATCCGAATACTCCTCTTTAGTATACAGGTTTCCATGGCCCAAATCGGGATGCACTACCATAACAGCTTCCTCCACCTGATAACCCTCTGTATTGCCCATCCATTGGTCCATATTGGTACCGTCAAAAAGCATGGTAAAGCCCTGCTTTTTTTCCTCCTCACTCAAAATGGAAACAGCGGGGGTTATAATTTCTTTCAGATAAATATTTCTGTAGGCTACATTAGTGCCATGCGCCTGTAATTCAATTTGCTCTTTGGTAAAGATGGGTAGGCTGTGGTCCCAATAATTTTCAAGAATGACATTGTCTGTTACCAGTATACCATTGAGGTACACCGTCACTTTCTCTCCTTTCATCATGATATGGAATGTATTCCACTCGCCAATTGGATTATCCGCAACGACAAGAGGTTTACTTTGATTTTTTTGATTGTTGTATAACCCGCCAGAACCTACTTGAGCGCCAACATCTCTTCTACTAGTATCCCAAATCTGGACTTGTGGAGTACCCCGTAAATAAATTCCTGCATCTCCTTTTTTCGTGATTTTCCAATCTACATACATTTCAAAATCGCCGTATTGCTTTTCGGTAGCCAAGTTGTCGCCATGGCCGGTGAAAATGAGCAAACCGTCTTTTACAATCCAATCACCTTTCGTTTTTTCATTGGTAAGGTTTTGCTCAGTTTGTAATTCTGCTGCAGACATTTTAGCTCGGGTAATCGGGTTGCCCACCAACGCTTTCCATCCTGCAAGATCCTTGCCATTAAAGAGGGATACAAATCCATTATCGTAAGGCATCAAAGCAAGATGTGTATTGAGTAAAGGAGCCAATAGGGCACTGTCTTCTCCTTTAATAAGCGGAAGGGCCCGCGCTAGCACTTCCCTCAAAGCTTTGCCGCGGATACTTCTATCGGCAAGGGCCATACGCGCAATAATCAGTGCCGCATCTTCTTGTACAGCTGGGTCATTCAAAGAATGGCTCACCATCATCAATGTGCTAAATCCGGGGATATGGGAAGCAACTGAAAGTATATGCCGCTTCTGTAAAGGATTGGGGGAAGCAGCCAGTTGGTCTTGCAACTGAAGTAATTGTTGCGCATCATTTTGAACTTTTTTCTTACCTACAGCCGCTGGTTGTATTTCTGGTAAAACACTGTTTACATTATCGAGTGCAGCCTGAATATGGCTGCGAGCTGGTTCCATCGCCTTCTTTAAATTTTTATTTAATGCATCAATAGAGGCTTTCGAATGAATAGTAGCGAGTGCTCTTGCTGCATTGCCTATTAAAATGGAGTTGGAATATAATAATTTCGACAACGTTTTTACGGCAGCATCATCGCCTAGATAGGCTAGATGTTGTATAATCAAGTCGCGGCCATAATATGATTTCACATATTTGATTGCTGAAGAAAGCGTTGCCGCTGTCGCTGATTTTAGTTTTGCATCCAGTGCAATATGATGAACGTATGCACTCAAGGCTAGGGTAGCTTTTAACTGAAGTGAATCGGTACCATCGAGTAGGGAGAGTAAATTTTTCCAATCAGCTTTCTTCCATGATTGCATGGAATGGAGCGAAGCATCGGCATCAGATAAATGCTGGTAAGGAAAAGGCTGGATGGCATTATTTACCACATCCGTTTGTGCGGAAAGTTTTATAAAAGAGGCTACTAGGAAAATAAGAATAAAATATATTTTTTTCATCGGTTGATTTTTATTTTTTTTCAAATGAATACGAATCTTTGGTGTCATTAATTGTAATGCAACCTATCCTGTCATCCGTTGCATGCATTACATATTCCAAGGTGAGCGCATAGCAGGATTGATCATCCTATTGGCTTCCGCATCATTGACAAATTCTTGTGTTACCGGATCAAAATGTAAAGACCTGCCTAATTGCAAAGCAATTTTACCCAAGTTAATAATGGTACAAGACCTAAATCCATTGGATTCGTTCAACGCAAATGGAGTACGATATTTCACCGAATCCAAAAAGTTGGTCACCTGTGGTTCGGGGTCGGGCAGCAGGGCTAATTTTTGCGCAAGATTTGGAATATCCGATTTAAATCCGGCATACAATTTTCCTTTAGGTCCCTCAATATAAGCCGCATTGGGATCGGTAGCTTCTCCGTCGAGAATAATTTTACAACCATCTGCATAGGTGAACGTTAATTTTCTAAAGGTGCCACAGGCGTCGGGATGCTGCTGCTCTGCATCCACTTCTACCAATACCGGACTGGTTTCATCCTTACCTAAAAAATATTGGATGGGGTCAATATAATGTTGTCCCATATCGCCCAAACCTCCTCCGTCATAATCCCAATACCCCCTAAAAGTACCATGTACCCGATGAGCGTTGTAAGGCTTGTAGGGAGCAGGTCCCAGCCAGCGATCGTAATCTAATTCTGCAGGTATGGGCTGTGTTTCGAGCTGCGTTTTTCCTACCCAATAAAACTTCCAGTCGAATCCGGTTGTTTTACTAACGGTAACGGTTAATGGCCATCCCAATAAGCCTGACTCCACCAATTTTTTAATGGGCTTCACGGTAGTAATCATGCCATAAAAATTATCTGAAAACCTAAACCAGGTATTGAGGCGAAACATTCTTCCATATTGTTTTACAGCTTCTACCACACGCTTTCCTTCACCGATGGTTCGGGTCATAGGCTTCTCGCACCAGATATCTTTTCCCGCCTTGGCTGCCTCAATGGCCATAATACCGTGCCAATGGGGTGGAGTAGCGATATGTACAATATCCACTTCGGGCAATGCAATCAGTTCGCGGTGGTCATGAAAAGTTTTCACTCCGCCACCAACCATTTTTTCGGCTTGCTGCAAGTGTTTTGAGTCAACATCGCAAAGGGCTACCACCCTTGTTCCAGCATATTGAATATGTCCACGGCCCATGCCACCTAACCCTATAATCCCTTTGGTAAGTTGATCACTGGGTGGAATAAATCCTCTCCCCAATACATGCCTGGGGACGATAGTAAAGCCTGCGATAATAGTAGCTGAATTTTGCAGGAACCGACGCCTGCTTTTTTGGGAAGATGGTTTCATAATTTCAAAAAGATGCTTGAACGAAAGATTAGGAAAATATTGCGTATTGGTTTATACCGTGGCTTCCCAGTAATTTGATATCAAAAGTAGCAATCGATTTAAACCGACCGTAAACATACAGTTTATTCTGCAGTAAATTATTGAATGAGTGGGTATTTTTTTGATAGGGTACTTCCAAAACTAACTTTGGAAGTATCCTATCGATAAATAAAATTATTAACCCGCTTTGACCCCTTTAGTGTTAGTTGTTTTGCAAACAGAGGATTCTTGATAGATTTTTATAAAAAAATACCTGTATGCTTACCCACAATAGCTTTTACTTTTCAGCGAGGTACCTTCTTTTATAACTATTCCAGGTATCCAGTGATTGGGAAAGTGCTACTTGAGCATCTACTTTAATGTTGAAACATTGCAATCCAAACATTCCATTGTAGCCATTGTCTTTCAAAAATTTTACGAAATAATAAGTATCAAAACTTCCTGATCCAAGGGGTTGTATCAGCTTGCTCCAATCCATATTTTTGGTGTCGCCCAAATCTGCTCCACAAATGGAGACCATTTTTAAATATGGAATGGCACGTTTCACGTTTTCTTCCATTTGCTGCTGCCCCTCTACCTTGAGAAAATGACAGAGATTAAAAACGATACCTAGATTGGCGCGCTCCACCATTTTTGCTAATTTCAATGCGTGATCAACTGATTGGCAGTAAAATGAAAAATGGGGGTAGATAGCAAGATTCACATGATAGCCAGCGGCATAATCGGCTAACTCAGTAAGCATTTCGACAAATTTCAAATCTCCCTCCACCGGGTTATTCTTATACAATTCACTATGTAAATGCAACGTAATTAAAAGATTCCGGTCTTTTGAATCCCGAATAATTGCGCTTAGTTTTGGACTATAGGGTGGAAAAGT
>CANJDY010000287.1 GCA_947472635.1 Chitinophagaceae bacterium | reverse complement strand
GGTTCATTTGCCAAAATTTCCTTCAGGTGATCGATCAATTTCATAATCTCAGCGTGTTCTTCCCTAATCTTATCGATTTCCATTCCGGTCAAGCGCTGTAAACGCATTTCCAGAACGGCTTTTGCTTGAATTTCGGACATGCCAAAATTACTAATCAAGCCATCTTGTGCAATATTAGGGGTAGATGACTCTCGGATTAGCTTGATCACCGCATCCAAATTGTCTAATGCAATGATATATCCTTCTAGAATATGCGCTCTTTCTTGGGCTTTTTTTAGTTCAAACTGCGTTCTGCGGACTACTACCTCATGTCTAAATAAGATGAACTCACTGATCAGGTCTTTTAAATTCAAAATTCTTGGCCTACCTCTTACCAGTGCTACATTATTGATTCCGTAGGAGGTTTGTAATTCCGTTTGTTTGTATAACTGGTTGATAACCACTTGTGCTACCACATCTTTCTTTAGGTCTATTACAACACGGGTTCCCTCCTTGTTATTACTTTCATTGTTAACATCAGAAATGCCTTCTATCAATTTGTCATTGATCAGTTCGCCAATTTTTGCAGTCAAGGCATCACGATTTACCTGATAGGGTACTTCGTAAATAATGATTTTTTCGCGGCCATTTTTTGCAGTTTCAATATTTACTTTTCCGCGTAGTACTACCCTTCCTCTTCCTGTATGAAAACCGGCTTTTACTCCTTCAAAACCGTAAATAATTCCTCCCGTTGGAAAATCGGGTCCTTTTACATGTTTAATTAGATCATCTATTGAAATTTCTCTGTCATCAATATAGGCTACGCAGGCATCAATTACTTCACTTAGGTTGTGGGGCAGCATATTAGTGGCCATTCCTACCGCAATGCCACTTGATCCATTTAATAATAATTGAGGTATTCTAGTGGGTAATACGGTTGGTTCCTTGAGTGAATCATCAAAATTTAGTTGGTAGTCGACCGTTTCTTTTTCAATGTCTTCCAACATTGCTTCGGCAAATTTTTCCATCCTAACCTCTGTATACCGCATGGCAGCTGGTGGATCTCCATCCTGGCTACCAAAATTACCCTGTCCATCGATCATGGTATACCGCATCGACCAGTTCTGGGCCATACGCACCATGGTATCATAAATAGATGCATCGCCATGGGGATGGAATTTACCCATTACTTCTCCAACGATACGTGCACTTTTTTTATAAGCTTTGTTACTGTAATTACTCAACTCATTCATCCCGAATAAAACCCTACGGTGAACGGGTTTTAAGCCATCCCTTACATCAGGAAGGGCACGCCCAACAATCACACTCATCGAATAATCGATGTAGGATGTTTTCATTTGCTCTTCAATATTTACAGGGATAATTCTACCTCTATTACTTGCAGCTCCGCCATCATTTGGAGGAAGCATTTCACCGTTTAAATTCTCGTTGTTTTCCATATATATTTGTAGTAAACAAAAATACCGGTTTTACCTCAATTACCCCCAATTAAAATGCCCATTTTGACCAGTATTTTTACACATTTCGGCAACATTTGTGGAGAAGGTCAAAGTTGTTGATTTCCCTATTTTGGTATAGGGATTTATTGTATCGGTAGGGATCTTTTTGTTGGGGTAAATAATCAAAAACAATTGGCAGACTTAGCTGCTAAATAAGGGGATTTAATCTATTATCCAGCTAATTCCATTACGATCTTCCATTCTTCTTCTGTAACCTGTTGAACAGATAACCTGCCCAAGCGAACTAAGGCCATTTCATTCAAACGAATATCTGCTTTTACCTGCTTAAGGGATACAGGGGATTTTAATTTTTTAACTGGCTGCAAGTCCACCACCACCCAAGCAGCATCTTCTGTTGTAGGATCCTGATAGAATTCTTTTACCACTTTGGCGATTCCAACAATCTCCACTCCTTCATTACTATGGTAAAACAGCACCTGCTCCCCTTTTTTCATGGCTTTTAAATTGTTTCTAGCTCCATAATTCCTTACCCCATCCCAAAAGGTTTGCTTGTCTTTTACAAATTGATCCCAACTGTATTTAAATGGTTCAGATTTTACCAGCCAATAAGCCATAATAAGTTTTTAAAAATAAAAAATAAGAGTGGATAAAATAAAGCAAGGATTATAAAAGCATTGACTATTCCCATCCATTGGCCAATACATCGGCTATATGCATTGTTTGTAAGGGTAGATTTTTGCCTTTGATATACCCATCGATATGCATCAAACAACTTAGGTCAGTAGAAATGATATAGTTGGCTTCGGTATCCAAGGCATTGGTCACTTTTTGATCTGCCATACCAATGGAAATGGTATCAAATTTTACAGCAAATGTTCCACCAAAGCCACAACAGGTTTCTACATCTTTCATTTCAATCATTTCTAAACCGCTCACATGAGATAATAGTCTGCGAGGTGCGTCTTTTATTTTGCATTCCCTTAGTGCTGCACAACTATCATGATAGGTTGCTTTAGCATTGAATTTTGCACCAAAATCTTCCATCTTTAACACATCTATTAAAAATTCAGAAAATTCAAAAATTCGGGCTGATAAATTTTTGACCTGGTGTAGATTGGCAGAGTTGTCAAATAATTTTGTATAATAATTCCTAACAAATCCAACACAACTAGCACTGGGAGCAACAATATAATCCGCATTATCAAAATCCTGGATGAATTTAGTACAGACTGCTCTTGCTTCATCTAAAAAACCAGCATTGAATGCAGGCTGCCCACAACAGGTTTGGTTAGTATTGTAATGAACCTCACATCCAGCCTTCTCCAGCACCTTCACCATATTGAATGCAGTTTGTGGATAAAGCTGGTCTACAAAGCAGGGTATAAAGAGTTGAACTTTCATAGGTACATTTTCTATAGAAGCAGAAAATTAAAATTAAAGGTAAAAAAGCAAGAAAAAAAAGTTCTACTTATTAATCAGTTCGAAAAGATTGATTCATTGCAATCATTTTGAGAGCGGTGATGGCAGCCTCTTCGCCTTTATGGCCATGTACGCCACCAGTTCTCTCATCAATTTGTTGTTGATTATTCACAGTAAGTACTCCAAAGATAGTGGGTATGGGTAATGAATTATTGAGTAATACCACTCCTTCTGTTACTGCTTTGCATACAAAATCAAAGTGGGGCGTATCCCCTTTTACAACACAGCCTAAGGCAATAAATGCATGGGGTTTATCTTCACGGTATTTAAATTTATCCCAATAGTTTTTGATGCAAAATGCAATTTCAAATGCACCAGGAACCGTCAGTATTTTGAAAGGAATATTATTTTCTTGCAGCAGTTTTGTGCATCCCAATACTAGTTTTTCAATGGTGTCTGCATTCCATTCAGTTCGCACAATTACAACACAGGCATCCTTTGGAAGAAGGATGCCTGTAGTATTATATAAGTTGGATGAATTGGTAGACATGATTACAGGATAGTATTTTATTAAAATAAATTGTAAAAATGGTAGTGATATTATTTTACATCACCCAATCTTGCCAAGTGCTTGTCTATATCTGCGGTATGTACACTTTTAGGAAATGATTCTTTGTTTTCTTTAAACAGTTCAATTGCTTCTGCTGATTTACCAATGGCTTCCGCAAAAGAACCTGCTTTATACAATGCCTCTGAAGTCATAAACTCATCTTTTTTGTTTACCATAGCTGCTTTTTTGTAATTGGCCAGCGCTTCATCATTTTTATTTAATTCAGCATAGGCATCTCCAAGCATGCCGTAAGCGGCAGTTTGAACCTGGGTGGCAGTAGTTGAAAATTCCGATAAATATTTAATGGCCTTGTCAAATTCCTTGTTGTGCAAATAGCAAGCACCTGCTATAAAATTTGCCCTATTGCCTGCATTTGTTCCACTATAGGTAGAAGCGATTTTAACAACACCAGTAGTAATTCCATTACCACCATTGAGCACCAGGGCAATTGAATCCTTGTTAAATCCGCTTTGAGTCATTTTATCAAATAAATGCTCAGCAGGGAAAATAGCATCTGCAGATTTTTCTTCCTTGGGTGCTAGAACGAGGTATTTATAACCTATAAATGCTCCGGTCAATAATATAAAGGCAGATCCGGCATAAATAATTAATTTACTGTATTTAGCCCAAAAACCGATGGCTCT
>CANJDY010000286.1 GCA_947472635.1 Chitinophagaceae bacterium | reverse complement strand
TTTTAAAGCACATCCTGCTCATCCAGCTACCTGCGAATTGGTAGGAGGCGCCATTATCCGCGCTGCCCAACTTTGCAATATGCCAGAAGGAATATTTTCTATGGTGCATGGTATCAGTCACCAAGTGGGGCATGCTCTGGTTACCCATCCATTCATAAAAGCAGTAGGCTTTACAGGTTCACTGAAGGGTGGCAAGGCCTTGTATGATGCAGCAGTAAAACGCGAAGCTCCCATTCCTGTATATGCAGAAATGAGCAGCGTTAACCCCGTTGTTTTTTTACCGGAAATTCTTGCTCAAAAAGCAGGTGCTTTAGCCGAAGCATTTGCTGGCTCTATCGTTTTGGGTGGCGGACAGTTTTGTACCAACCCAGGTATCTTTTTATTATTAAAGGATGCAGCTTCTACAAATTTTATTCAATTACTAACAGCCGCACTTGCTGCAAAACCAAGTGTAGCATTACTTACCAATGGTATAACAAATGCTTATTGCCAAGGTATTGCCCACCAACGAAATACTGAAGGCGCAATTGGCTTAACTGAATTTGACTCCAATACAGCCCAACCGCATTTATTACAAATAACTGCTCAAATGCTGATAAGTAACCCATCATTAACAGAAGAAGTTTTCGGCCCTTCATCCGTCGCAATCCTTGCTACAGATATGAAGGAACTGATGGACTGCTGCCAACATTTACAAGGTCAGTTAACCGCTACCGTACATGGTACGGAGGAAGAACTTACAAATGCAGGTTCACTCATTGATTTACTTCAATCAAAAGCTGGCAGACTGTGTATTAATGGATTTCCTACTGGAGTGGAAGTGGGCAATGCTATGGTGCATGGTGGCCCCTACCCGGCTACTACTGACTCTAGAAGCACCTCTGTAGGAACACAGGCTATCTATCGATTTACCCGGCCCTTTTGCTTTCAGGATTTCCCCGAACATTTATTACCTGATGCACTAAAAGAATCTAATCCACTACAAATAGCTAGGTTGGTAAATGGCACCCGGGTATGATTTGATTTTGAATAGGCATTGCTAGTTGAAAGTCACTATTAGATAATGACTCGTCGATTCATTGCAATGCAAATATTTTTCTTAAAAAAACATTGATGTAATTTACTGTTGGATTGAACCAAGGTTCAAAAAGACAGAAAGAATGAGGAGCACCCTCAAATGTATGGACTTCGGAATAAATAGTATGGTCAGTTAATACCTTTATATAATCCTCTCTGCCTGCATGCATCCAGGGTACAGAACTATTTAGAAATAAGGTGGGGGGAGTTGAACTATTCACATAGCTAAGTGGAGAGGCTGCTTCCCATAATTTCAAATTATCCTTTTTAGAATAGCCAAACCAGTTGGTTGCAGCTGATATTCTTTTACTATCATCCCCTTCATGCCCATCCGGATGCACAAACGACAACGTACCATCAATATCCACTACTGCATTCACAGCTGACACTATTTCTCCATTACCATTCGTTCCTTCAAATAAAGGCATATTGCCTGTAGTACCCATAAATGCAGCCATTTCGCCACCGGCAGAAAAACCCATGGCAACAATACAAGCGGGATTGATATTATATACTTCTGCATTTTTCCTAACCCAACGGATAGCCGCTTTAATATCAAAAATGCCGGCAGGGAAAAGCGCTTCTGTAGACAATCTGTACTCTGGTGTAAAGCAAACATAGCCAAGATCGGCTAGTTGCTGAGCCAATGGGTAATGCTGGGCACGATTACCCGATCGCCAGCCACCTCCATGAATGATAATGACGGCAATTGCAGGAATTTTACTTTTTATTACTGGACAAAAAATATCGAGTTTTAATTTGCGCTGACCAATATTACTATAGGTGATATTCCTTTTTTCAGAAACTGATGAACGCTTGAATGGGGAAACGATTTGAATATTGGGATGAGTTTTTAAAGTGCCTGTATAAGCACTATACGTACTATAGGAGGTGTCAGGCTTTCCTGTTATACCGGCTATTGACTGTGAAGCACAATTGACTGTAAATAACAGCAGACTTATAAAAAACACAACGCCTCTTTTATAGTCCAAAAAGATGAATGCCGGATAATCATTCTTTATTATTTTGAATACTTTCATACTACTGATTTGTATTTTAGCTCCGGTTAACAACCTCCCTAAATTATTATAGCCACTTCTTTTTCCAGGCTGGATATTTATCCAGCACTAGCTGCGGTGAATAGGTATACCATGCATACCCATCGCGCCTTTCTCTTAATACTTCCGCAAGTGAGTATACCAGTTTGCTATCCCGATTGCAAAATAATGGCCGATGCGTTACCAGCTCGTAAAACCGAGTCCAAATAGGAGATGCCGCACTATCGGTAACGACTATCCTGTCTGACAACGAAACTCGAAAAGGAGTTACCATACGCTCAGCAGAAATAGTTGTAACCCGTGTATTATAAATTTTAGATGCTTCAAACCAGGTAACTGCATTATTAATAGCGCCAATTATTTCCTTCGATGGATTGTTGATGGCCATTAGGAAAATAACCAGGTCTGCGCTTTCTTTGTTGCAGATACTGGCTGGTTCAAATTTACGTGCCCAGGCAGGTAACAAAGTCAGCTCATCATATTGCTGACACCAGGCAGTAGGTTTACCAGCATCAGAAATTTGGGTTTTTAATATGCAGCATATGGCTTTGTCGTAAGCAGCAATTAATTTTTTACGCTGTTGATTGTTGATAAAAGTATAGGCAGCCTTTCCCTCTCGAATATCTCCTAATAATTCCATGATTCCCGTAAAATTCCCATCGTTGTAGGTAATACACCGACTGTAATTATCTTCCAGCGGGAAATATTGAGGCCATCCTCCATTTTTATATTGGGAAGCAATGATAAAATCCAATCCTTTTTCTGCAGCCAATTTATATTTTTCAATCTTGGTTTCCGTGAATACATTTGCCAAAACGGTTATCTGGGTGTAAATACTCCCATTATCAAAAGTGGTATGCAAAGTGCTTTTAGCAGCCGCCACCGTATCTTTTTGTGCATCCGTTAAAATTGCAAATACATCGTAATTTTTCTCCCAACCTCCATTGTCTTTTTGAAAGAGCAAAATATTGTCAGCAATATTAATTATTTCTGTTGGCTGGTATCTCGGTCTGCCTGGCTGGGGATTAATTAAACTGTTTACCTCAACACCCATATACCAATGGCCGCTATTATCAGCAAAAGCTTGTGGGTCAACTTTCGTGTATTTTTGAAAAATGGCAGGTTGCTGCGCAATAGCTTTCTGTGTAAACAGAATGATTAGTAAAAAGAATAAGCATGAATTTGAATAAAAAAAAGAAACGGGAAATTTTAAATTATACTTCATGCCGATTGGGGTTACGTTTTTAAATAAGTTTTGTAATGGAAGATAGGATTTATCTTTTTTTAATACGGTCAATCAATTCCAAATGCAAAGCCCTGATTTCTGCCAACACCAGCTCGGCCATTCGTCTTGCACCCAACTCGTTAAAATGTGTATTATCTTTTTGTCCGTTGGGGTAATTAGGATGTTGCAATGTATCCAATTGCATAAAAAGCAAGTTGGCATTAGCAGAACCAATTTGCTGCAATAAATTACGGCTCTTTGAATCTAGATCAATTACAGGCGTATGGTACAACTTACTTACTTCCCATACGGCTGCTGAATATTCTTTATGGGTTTCTTGCATTTTTCCATCCTGGTCAAATTTTAATCTAGTAACGGGAGTTATTAAAATCGGAATAGCTTTTTTAGCAGTAGATTCTTCAATAAATCGGATAAGATTGACTTTATAATCTGCCACAGGAGTATACCGATCTTTGTACTTCAATTCTTTGGCTTCATCGTTATGTCCAAATTGAATCAACACATAATCACCCTCATGCAAGCTATCAACAATTGGCTGCCAACGATTTTCACTGATAAATGTCCGGGTACTTCTGCCTCCCTTCGCCCTGTTGTCGATGGTGACAGTTGAATCGAAAAAAAAGGAAAAGGGCATACCCCATCCGGTTAATGGAGCCCGATTGGATTCGTATACACACATAGTGGAGTCGCCAATTAAATATACTTTTATTTTTTTTGGAGGCTGCAATGTAAAAGCCATTAATATAGATAGCCCGACAAGTGTGTAGACAGTTTTCTTTGCTAATTCAGTCAT
>CANJDY010000285.1 GCA_947472635.1 Chitinophagaceae bacterium | reverse complement strand
TGGATAAACTGTCTCAATCGCCCATTTATGGGGCAACTGTACAAATTGCAAATAGTCAAAAAACCACCATCACCGATGCGAAAGGTATTTATTCTTTCAGCGAATTGAACCCTGGCAGGTATGATATAAAAGTTACCTATGCCGGGTATAAAGAATTTTTGCTGCCTACTATAATGGTGGCTTCCGGCAAAGAGACCATTGTAGATATTAGTTTGGAAGAGAACTTTACAAACTTGAGGGATGTAGTTATTAAATCATCCAATAAGTCAGCCAGCATTAACAAAATGGCAACAGTAAGTGCACGCACATTTTCAATGGAAGAGGTGAATCGATATGCAGGGGGGAGAAGTGATCCTGCTCGTTTAGCCGCTAATTTTGCCGGGGTAAGTACACCAGATGACAGTAGGAATGATATTGTAATTAGGGGCAATTCGCCTACGGGCGTTTTATGGAAAATTGACGGAATGAATGTGACCAACCCCAATCATTTTGCATCCATTGGAACTACCGGGGGGGCCGTGAGTGCATTGAATACGAATTTGTTAAAAAGCTCAGATTTTTTCACCTCTGCTTTTCCTGCAGAATATGGCAATGCCAATGCAGGCGTTTTTGACATTGGCTTTAGAAACGGAAACAATAAAAAAAGGGAAACTACGTTTCAGTTAGGAGTCATAACAGGTTTGGAAGCTACAACAGAGGGGCCAATCAATAAGGACAACGGTTCCTCTTATTTAGTGGGGTACAGGTATTCCCTGGCAGGCATTGCCCAGTCAATGGGCATTAATATAGGCACTTCCGCAACGCCCACTTATCAAGACTTATCTTTTAAGTTAAACAGCGGCACCTCAAAAATCGGCAGGTTTTCACTATTTGGAATTGTAGGAACAAGTACCATCAATTTAGAGAGCGGGGGTAATAGCAATACTTTATACGGCAATGGTAGTCAGGCAGATTTTGCCAGCAAACTGGGCATTATTGGATTAAATCATTTTAAACAAATTAACAGCAACTCTTACATTAGCTCTACCATTGGGTTAAATTATTCAAACACAGCTATCACTGACTACGGCTTTGACAGAAACACCCTGGCCTCATATGAAAGAGAAGTTTCAAACACTGCAAAAACAGGTTACAATTTTAGTACCTCCTATAATTCAAAAATTAATTCAAGGCTATTTGTAAAAATTGGGATTGATAATCAACTATTGGGTTTGGATCTCAATTATAAAACCAAACAAAGGCCAGCTGACAGTTTTAAGCAAATATGGGATTACAACAGTCAAACTAATTTGGCACAAGCGTACGCTCAGATCAAATACAATCTATCTGAAAAAATCACTGTAAATACAGGGGTTCACGCACAAAAATTCTTCTTAAATAAGTCAACTTCTGTTGAACCTAGATTGGGACTAAAATATGATATCAATAATAAAAACAGTGTAACATTTGGCTACGGGCTTCATTCGCAAATGCAACCCATTAATGTATATTTTTTACAAACTCAAAATGCCGGTAACACCTTTAGTTACAACAATAAAAATTTGGACTTTACCAAAAGCAATCATTTTGTGATTGGCTATAACCTGCAACCTGCACAGGATTGGAGAATTAAAACAGAATTGTATTACCAAAATTTATATAATGTACCCGTAAATACATTTTCCAGTAGTTATTCCATGCTCAATACTGGCGCAGGTTTTAAAACTGACTTGGAAGATAATTTAGTGAATGAGGGAACGGGTAAAAATTATGGAGTGGAACTTACCCTTGAGAAATTTTTCAGTAAAGGGTATTATGGCTTATTTACTTCATCGTTGTATAACTCAAAATACAAGGGCAGTGATGGCATTGAGCGCAATACTGCCTTTAACGGAAAATATGTCTATAATATATTAGCAGGTAAAGAATGGAATGTGGGTGTAAATAAAAGAAATAAAACAAGTATTGATTTTAAATTTACAAACGCTGGTGGTAGATATTATACACCAATTGATTTAGTTGGTTCACAGAATAGTGACCGTGAACAATTATCTACCAATGTTTACTCAACCCAATACCCCAATTATTTTAGAATGGATTTGAAACTAGGATATACATTTAATAGCAAGGTGAAAAAACTTTCACAAACCTTATCGCTGGACTTGCAAAACGTAACCAATCACAACAATGTTTTTTCACAAACCTATGATAATAGAAATCAAACGGTAAACTGGAAGTATCAACTGGGGTTTTTTCCAAATTTTGTATACAAGATTCAGTTTTAAATTCCGGGCAGGTTCCCGGCCAGTTACAGGCGATTTATTGCCCCAAGAGGTGATAAGAATTCCGGACGATGCCGAATTTTTGAAAAATAGATAGCATATTTATAGCAGACTTTCGATTGTTTTTTTTGACATTAACTGAGCCTCGCTGTTCATCAGACCGCTTCCTATGCTGAACCAACGCCCTATAAACTGGATAAACTTCTAAAAACAGTTTTACTTTTTTGTTGGCTCAGAGCGTCATCGGTTATTACAGAAAATGTTAGCTATTCAAATTTTTGGCACTAAGCATTTAAAATCTGCTCCAAATCCTTCAGGATTTGGAGCAGAAGTAGGGATGTCAATCCCGACACTACTACAAAAAAGGCAATCTTGAAAAAAGATTGCCTTTTTGTTTTTCCCACCGAATCTAATCTATCGGTAATCCCTAAAAATTGAGAAAAAGGAGTTTTTGCTTTGCATCACAAAAAAGTAAATAATAATTTAACTTCACTCTTATTATCAGTGTATGTCATGACGGATGGCAATATGGAGTATTAGTTAAAAAAACGCCATCCCATCAGCTAGTTTTTCCTGGAATCAAGGCATTTGTTATATTCAAAAATCCTGTAGTAACTTGGTAGTGATGAAGTTTTGGTATGTTTGTAACATAAGTAATTAAAAGATCGACTTCATAATTAAATAATAATCAAATGAATTCAGCAAACGAAAAATCACGTAGATCATTTTTAAAACAAGCCTTAGCGCTTTCTGCAGCTTCTGCAGTGGCTCCATCCGTCTGGAACAGTGCATCAGCAGGTGTATTTGGAACATCGAAATTACTGAAGGCCGGAGAAAAGGTTAATCTTGCTTGTATTGGTATCGGTAACCAAGGTGGTTCAGATGTGATGTCAATGTTCAACACAGGGTTGTGTAATTTGGTTGCTTTTTGTGATGTTGATATGGGTGCGCCACAAACCCTGGAAGTCTTAAATAAATTTCCTGATGTACCTCGTTTCCAGGACTTCAGGAAAATGTTTGATAAAATGGGTAATCAGATTGAAGCCGTTACTGTTGGGGTTCCCGATCATTCACATTTCCCTATTACCATGACGGCATTGGGTTTGGGTAAGCATGTGTACGTTGAAAAGCCTATGGCGCGTACCTTTCATGAGGTTGAACTTATGATGATGGCAGCCCGCAAGCATTCCAACCTAGTTACACAGATGGGAAACCAAGGACATTCTGAGGCAAACTATTTTCAGTTTAAAGCATGGAAAGAAGCGGGTATTATTAAGGATGTGACTGCAATTACAGCTCATATGAATTCGGCACGTCGTTGGTATGGATGGGATCCTAAGATCAAAAGTTTTCCCTCAGCTGAACCTATACCTGGAACACTCGATTGGGATATCTGGATGGGTGTAACACAACCGCACGAATATAATCACGACTTCGTCAATGGACAATGGCGCAGCTGGTATGATTTTGGAATGGGGGCATTGGGAGATTGGGGTGCACATCTCATCGATACTGCTCACCAGTTTTTGGATCTTGGACTACCCACTGAAATCAACATGTTAAGAGCGGATGGACATAATCCATTTTTCTATCCGATGGCCTCTACCATTTTATTCAAGTTTCCAGAGCGTGGCAATATGCCTGCATGTGATATTACTTGGTATGATGGATTGAAAAATATACCAGCTGTTCCGGAAGGTTATGGTGTTTCTGAACTTGATCCAAATATCCCACCAACAAGTGTAGGTAAAATTCAGCCAGTAACACTGAATCCGGGTAAAATTATTTACAGCAGGGACTTGATATTTAAAGGTGGTTCGCATGGAAGTACACTTTCTATTATCCCTGCTGAAAAAGCAAAGGAGATGGCATCTAAACTGCCTGAAGTGCCAAAGAGCCCTTCGAATCACTATGCTAATTTTTTGAAAG
>CANJDY010000284.1 GCA_947472635.1 Chitinophagaceae bacterium | reverse complement strand
GTTATTCCTTTTTGTCCTTTTTGTTGCGCATAAAATCAAGTATTTCCTTATACCGCTGGTTACCCGAATTAAGAAACTGTGTAATCATCGGCTTATGCTTTTTACCTTCCAAAGTATAGTAAATGGGTTCCTCATTCAACCCACGCATGGCTGAAACCAATTTTTCGTTGCCGATGGCAATAGAAGGATACGTTTTACCCCCAACATAAATCAGCATCGGTGCCATACCTTTGTGAACATAATACAAGGGAGAAGCCTCCTTCCAAGATACCGGATTATTGGTGAAGGTTTGCAAATAGGTATTATCCCCCGTAAATTTAGATTCTTCCAAATAAGTATACATATCTAATCCTGCGGCATCGATTAAAATAGCCCCCTTGATAGGATTTTTGACACCTAATTTGTCAAAATAATCATTTCGAACTGTAATGAGTGCTGCCAAGTGGCCACCTGCTGAATGACCGGATATATAAATTTTATCGGGATCACCACCATATTGCTCAATATTTTCCTTCACCCATTTTACTGATTTGGCTACATCTGTTGCCATTTCATCATAATTAGCCCCTGGGCTTTTGGGGTAATCAAGTATTACAGTAACCACATTTTTTCTAGCCATTCTATTTCCTAAAAAACTGTACATAGATTTATGGCCTGAATTCCAGGTTCCGCCATATACAAAAATGAATACCTCTTTCAAGTTCCCCTGCTTTCGTGGAGCAAACACATTTAATTTTTGAGCCACAATATTGTGCGAACTATCTGCAGCTAAATAGGTGATATCCTTGTTTCGGGTAACGCTTTTAAATGCACAACTACTAATTGCTAACAACCATAAGCTACTAAGTAATAAAGTTTTGATTTTCTTAACCATTTTACAGATTTATTGAAAGATGAATAATCGGAACTGTTTGATTGACCGATCTAATATTTACTAGGGTATAAAATTACGTACAATGCTTTATTTTGAAATGAAATTTTGATGAATGGATTCTTTTTTGAAAGAACACCCGTTAAGAAAAAATGAAAACCACTTAACTTTGAAGATAAATTGAAACCGTCTATGGCCTCTCTTTCAGTAAATATCAATAAAATTGCTACCCTGAGAAATAGCCGTGGAGGCAACAATCCGGATCTTGTAGCCACCGCTTTGGATATCGAACGATTTGGAGCCAATGGAATCACTGTTCACCCCCGCCCAGACGAGCGACATATCCGCTATGCAGACGTCTACGACTTAAAAAAAGTGATTCACACAGAACTCAATATTGAAGGCAATTGTACTGAAGATAAATTTGTGCAACTAGTATTGAACAATCAACCTGCCCAAGTAACGCTGGTGCCTGATTCTTTAGGACAACTCACTTCCAACCACGGATGGAACACCATTGAACACAAGGATTACTTGATTGATATGATTCGGATTTTTAAAAATGCAGGTATCCGAACCTCCATTTTTGTTGATCCTGTACCAGAAATGATTGAAGGAGCTGCAGCAACTGGAACCGACCGAATTGAATTGTACACTGAATCTTATGCTAAATTGTTTGCAGCAGGACAAATACAAGCTGCCATCGAGCCTTTTGTGAAAGCCGCTCATAAAGCGAATGAATGCGGGCTTGGTATCAATGCGGGGCACGACCTAGATCTACAAAACCTTCTTTATTTTACACAACACATTCCGGCATTACTAGAAGTATCCATCGGACATGCACTGATCTGTGATGCTATTTATCTTGGTCTTGAAAACACGGTCCAGTTGTATAAAAGGCAATGTGGTGTGCCACTTACGCCCAATGGTGTAAAGTAGGCTCCTGCTTTTACATTTTTAAAATTCCTAAATCGACTGACAAAACCACCCAATAGCCAATCTATTGCTGATACAAAAGTTAAGCGCAATTATAAGCAGTTATCATTTGACCAATAAAAAAATCCCTCCGAAAATAAACGGAAGGATTTACTATTAAAATAAATTGTAGCATTCGAAAGACTGCAAACTAAACCACTAAACCCCTAAACTTCTAAACCACTAAACCCCTAAACTTCTAAACCTCTAAACCCCTAAACTAAGTAAGTAACCAGTAAAAAAAAACGATTATCCTAAATAAGCCTTCAACGCACCGCTGTACCTAGCTTTCTGCAATCGCTTAATCGCCCTTTCTTTGATCTGGCGAATACGCTCTTTCGTTAGATCATATTTCTGTCCGATTTGCTCAATGGTAACCCCATTCTCGCCATCCAAACCAAAATAAGCATTTACGATTTCAGCTTCTCTTGGACTCAGGGATTTCAATACCCTGCGAATTTCATTTCTCAAAGAATCGTGCATCACATCTTCATCGGTATCGTCGCCACCTTGCAACAAATCACCCATCGCCACATCTTCCGCTTCGTGCACTGGTGCATCCAAAGAAGTATGACGGGTATTGCTTTGGAATATATTATTAATTTCCGTTTCGCTCATTTCCAATAACTCTGCCAACTCTTCGGTAGAAGGCTCCCGCTCATGCTCTTGTTCAAAAGCCATATAAGCCTTATTGGCCTTGTTGTAGGTGCCGATTTTATTTTGGGGCAAACGAACCAATCTACCTTGCTCGGCCAATGCCTGCAAGATGGACTGACGAATCCACCAAACTGCGTATGAAATAAATTTAAAACCTTTGGTTTCATCAAAACGCTGGGCAGCTTTAATAAGACCAAGATTACCTTCGTTGATCAAATCACTTAGAGAAAGTCCTTGGTGCTGGTATTGCTTGGCAACAGACACTACAAAACGAAGATTCGCCTGAACCAGCTTATCCAGCGCACGCTGGTCGCCCATTTTAATTTTTTGGGCCAAAATGGTTTCCTCTTCTGGAGTTATCATGGAAATTTTAGAAATTTCCTGCAGGTATTTTTCCACGGCTTGGGAATCCCTGTTGGTAATCTGCGTTGCTATCTTAAGTTGCCTCATTGTATATAATTAAATTCAGAATATTGCCTGTTTGAAACAATTGCGATTAGTAGGTTCTTGTATAGTCGAATAATATACAAAATATACTAAAATTAGTTGGCAAAGTTACAAATCTAATCTTACATTCCATAGACTTGTGGTAAAATGGTTTAAAATTACAAAATAACTAAACTTGTATTACAATTAATCGTAATTCATTGAATACCAAAAGATTGACTGTTTATCAAATTTTAGGAACAAGATTACAAAAGTCAAGTTGCTAATAGAGAATGTGTTAAAAATAATTACGGCTATTTGATTAAGTCCGCGCCAGCCATTTTACTGCGTTGGATAATATTTGCAGTACAGTTTGTTCCTTAAAAACTGGAAAGGTTTCATGCCCTGGTCTAAAATAAAATATTTTACCTTTTCCTAAATTCCACAGCATACCTGATCGAAACCATTCACCTGTAGCCCAGGTTTCTTCAAACAATACCTGGTCGGGAGCAGGTACATGAAAGGGTTCATCATACATTTCGGTATGAGGTAGCTGAAAATTAACAGGAAGACCTTTCATAATCGGGTGTGCTGGCTTCAATACTTTTACCATACTGGGTTTTCCATCATTGCGAACAGAAGGGAAACAGCAAAAAGGCAAATGCACCTGAAGGGTAGTATGACCATCGGGAAACTTTCTTTCAGCAGTATAGGGCGTAAGGCGAGAATCATATTTGGGAACAGTATACTGTGTAGGGGGTGGCACAAAACTCACATCATCCTCTTTCACAGTTGGATCACTGAAAACTCTTATCCGGGTTATTTCATTCATCGCCTCCACAAATGGAGTAGACCAATGTGCAGAATGAAGCGCTATAAGCGAAAGGGTGCCTGCTTTGATTCTTTGTACAATGCTCCTACCCTTTGCTGGCTTCACCTCAGCCTGTCGTACATGCCCCCACCAGATTAACACATCGGTTTGATCAAGTAAGGTTTCTGATAATCCCTGCTCCGGGTCGTTTAACCCAGCAGATACCACCACAAACTCAGTATGCAGTTTCAACTGATCAGCAATATAGTTACCTAAATAATTATCGTACGCTTCTTTTTCAGCACTTGAGCGCTCATCCCAAACGAGGATACGTATTTTCTTACCCTTTTCAGAAAGCTGCAGTAAGGACTCTGGCAACAATATCCCCGAAACGGCTGTTAGGGACGATTGTTTCAAAAACTGGCGACGGTTGTAAGGCATTACAAATAAATTTAATAAAAT
>CANJDY010000283.1 GCA_947472635.1 Chitinophagaceae bacterium | reverse complement strand
TAAAAAATATAAATATGAATTAATTTGCTTCCCTATTTGTATCAAATTGGTTGAAAGCAATGGGCCAACAGTTTATTTTATCAATATTTTAATCCATCCTTGGGGATAGTTTAGTTTCTTTGCACAACCCTTTTTGCTGTTTCAGCAGCGAATACCCTAGATAGTAAATTCCAACGGGCAGGGTGGTTGAAAAAACGTTCAAATTATTTATTTAAATTTATGCTAACTAAAATTGATGCGGCGGTTCGTTTCATCCGAACTATGTATACCGACCATCCTTCAGTAGGGATTGTATTGGGAAGTGGCTTGGGCAGTTTTACTGCCGAGATGACAATAGAAAAGGAAATACCCTATGGCGATATACCTCATTTTCCGGTAAGTACCGTGGAGGGGCATAGCGGCAAATTAATTATTGGTGTATTGGGAGGAAAAAAAGTTATTGCGATGGCCGGACGCTTTCATTTTTATGAGGGATACTCGGTAGAAGAAGTTGTTTTTCCGATTCGGGTAATGAAATTTTTGGGTATCCAAACCTTGCTTATCAGCAATGCCGCAGGAGGGATGAATACCAGTTTTGTGGTAGGCGACCTGATGGTTATCAAAGACCATATTAGTTTGTTTACCGCCAACCCACTCATAGGAAAAAATATAGATGCCTTAGGCCCACGTTTCCCGGATATGAGTGAGCCATATAGCAAAACGTTGATTGCTACTGCCCATTCAATCGCCGCTGCTAATAGCATCGATTTAAAAGAGGGTGTTTATTGTGGCGTTACTGGTCCCACTTTTGAAACAAGGGCTGAATATAAGCTCTTGCACATTATTGGTGGCGATGCGGTAGGGATGAGTACAGTGCAGGAAGTAATCGCTGCTGTGCATATGGGTATGACGGTGTTTGCCATCAGTGTTATAACAGATTTAGGTATCCGGGAGGAAGAGAATAAAATTACCCATGCAGAAGTATTGGAAGCTGCCAGCAATGCGGAACCTAAACTTACCTTCCTGTTCAAAGAATTAATTGCTCAATTGTAATCAATGTTTAAAACAGTTGTCACCTTATTTTTTTTGCTGCTACTGCATACGGCTTTTGCACAAATCCCGAAAAGGCTTGGTGGGGTAGTTGGGGGTAATAGAGGTGCTGCTAACAACTCCTCTGCCAGACCCGGCGGCAATGCCAATTCCACCAACGATGCTGCTCGCGATACCAGTTCTAAAAGCGCCATGCTTGGATTTGAACATAGAGACGATGCAAAGGATTCCATTACCATCAGTTTCAAATACCTTGATTCTATCCGCAACAATAAATTGGATACTTCCATTAATGATTTTTATACTTATTTTCCGGCACCTGCTGCCCAGCAATACTTAGGTAACAATGGCGCTGCCGGTTATTCATTGATTTTTGCTCCCTTTCTAAAACCCGGTTGGGATGCAGGTTTTCACGCCTTTGATGCCTATCGGTTTACGCTGGAAAATACTCGATTTTTTAAAACCACCAAACCATTTACCCAGTTTGGTTACCAGTTGGCATCTGGTAAAGAGCAAATGATCAAAATATTGCATACCCAAAATCCCCAACCCAATTTAAATTTCGGATTTGAATATCGGTTGATTTCTGCACCAGGTTTTTTTGTGACTCAAAATACCAATCTCAACAATTATCGTCTTTTTAGCAATTACCAGGGTAAGCGGAAGCGCTATGCAGCTTTTTTTACCCTGTTGGGCAACACGGTTAAAAATTCAGAAAATGGCGGTGTGAAAAATGACAGCCTACTTTCTGACAAGGATTTTTCACGGCGTTTTACCATTCCCGTTAATTTGGGTGGGGATGCATCAATACAGCCAAACCCCTTCAAGTCGTCGGTCACCACAGGAAATGCATATAAAGAGGCTACGTTTTTTTTAAGGCAAAGCTATGATATCGGCAAAAAGGATTCCGTAGCGGTAAATGATTCCACTACCGAGTACCTGTTTTATCCCAAACTCCGTTTTCAACATACGTTCACCTATAATTCTTACAGTTACCAATTTAAGGATATTGTGGCAGATTCATCCCTTTATCAAAAATGGTATGACACTACTTTACGCCGCCCATCAGATTCATTGATTGTAACCGATCAATGGAAGATAGTAACCAACGATTTTTCGCTGGTGCAATTTCCAGACACGAAAAATGCTGCGCAATTTTTATCTGCAGGCGTTAGGCTTGAAAATTTGAAAGGAATTTTTGCCAGCGGAAGTAAAAATTTTTACAATATTGTATTGCATGGCGAATATCGAAATAAAACCAGGAACCGATTATGGGATATTCTTGCTAAGGGGGAGTTTTACCTTAATGGTCTTAATAGCGGCGACTATAGCGCATTCGCTACCTTGAGTCGCATCCTCAACAAAAAACTGGGCAGCGTTCGGCTACTTTTTAATAATGTCAACAGAAGCCCTTCTTTCATTTACACAGGGTATTCATCTTTTAATTTCGGCAACAAGGGGAATTATAAAAAAGAAAATATCATGGTGCTGAAAGCTTCTGCTGAAAATCCATTTTTTAATATTGCCTTTTCGAATTATTTAATGACCAACTATTTGTA
Organism: Chitinophagaceae bacterium; assembly: GCA_947472635.1. Next base: position 1,617 of record CANJDY010000283.1, on the reverse strand, counting down.
TTTCACCGATTTTTATCATACGGCTCAATACAGTCGATTGATTAATTTACTACAGATTACGGTGTCAAAAAAAATACCCCTTAGCAAAAGATGGAATTGGTATACCGATATTACTTTGCAGCAAACTGATGGTGCCGCTCCTATAAAATTACCCTTCCTCTTTACCCGCAACCGGCTGGCTTACGAAGGGATATTTTTTAGTAATTTGAATTTGAGTGCAGGTCTTGAGTTTCGTTATTACACTTCTTATAAATTCTATAACTATTCACCGCTGGTGGGCCAGTTTACAACGCAGGATGTGGTAGCTGCAAAAAACAGGCCCGATGTCAGTGGATTTCTTCATTTTAGAATCAAAACATTTACCGCCTATCTTAGGGCTGAAAATTTAAATGCAGTTGATTTCTCCAATGGCTTCGGATTTACTAAGAATAATTTCGCAGCGCCACATTATGTTTATCCGGGATTTGTTTTTCGATTGGGAATCCTTTGGAATTTTATTAATTAGTTCAGTTTCATCCTTTTGTACTTGGATGGAAGGTAAAGGCGGTAGTTTACCCCTAGCTTTGTAATTGCAATTACCTCTCCTATGCAATTGTTAAATTTTTAAAATGGTACTATTGGCTTTGTTGTATCCATCGAAACAGATTAACTTTATGCTATTAATGAAAAAGATCATCACCTTTATTCTAGCAATCTTGTACATGGGCGTATCCTCGGGGATAGCCATGGAGATACATTATTGTATGGGTAAAAAAGCGGGCGTTGATTTTTTTGGCACTGGCAATGATACATGTGGTAAATGTGGAATGAAGGAAAATAAAACCAGTTGCTGCGGAGATGTACATCAATTTGTGAAATTAGCTGATGCACACCAGTCGGTTACCAACCAGCTTGTATTTGGGCTGCCGGATCTGGCCATCTCACATTCCTTTATCGCTTACCAGGTTCAATTCCCCAATCCGTCAGTTACCAAAGCTGACTATATTTATTCGCCCCCCGATGATACCAGGCCTTCTGCCTGTATTATGAATTGTGTTTTTAGACTCTAGACATGGTTGGTTAGGTTGACTGCTCCGCTATGAGTGGCAGCGGTTCTCTGTATGCTTGCATACCATCAAATTTAATTCATCTATCTAAATTTATTTAGAATGAAATCATTATCTATTTATGCTGTATTTATAATCAGCATTTTCGCATCTAGCCAATCCTTTGCTCAAAAAAATGTAGCCAACGATACCATCAAGGTTTGGGGCAATTGTGGCATGTGTCAGAAAACCATTGAAAAATCTGCAAAAGTAGCCGGAGCCTCATCCGCCAACTGGAATGAAGACACGAAGCTGCTGACTGTATCTTATAAGTCCAAGAAAACAAGTCTTGCACAAATACAGCAATCCATTGCAAAATCAGGTTATGATACACAGGACTTCACAGCAGATTCCAGTGCCTATTATGGTTTACATGGATGTTGCCAATACGAGCGTAAAAACTTAGCAGCTACTGAAGCAGCTAAGAAAGATTGCTGTAACAACAACCAGTGTTGCAACGAAGTAAAGGCCTGTACCGACATGGCATCTTGTAAAAATAAGGTTTGCTGTAAACTGTAAACTGGAAAAAAAC
>CANJDY010000282.1 GCA_947472635.1 Chitinophagaceae bacterium | reverse complement strand
TTTGCAGAAACAGGCAAGTGCTCAATATCACCTTGGCGAAATTCCACATTTTGAAAAGATAGCTTTTCAGCATTCATCCTTGCTTTTTCAATCATGGCAGGAGTGAAATCAATGCCAATTACTTTACCTGTTTCACCAGTAGCCCGCCGTGCTATAAAGCAGTCGTTTCCAGCTCCGCTACCCAAATCAATCACGGTGTCGCCCGATTTAATTTTTGCAAATTCGGTGGGTAAGCCGCAGCCCAAGCCTAAGTCTGCATCCGCATTGTAACCTTCCAAGGAAGTGTAATCTTCGCTCATAATATTGTACACTTCTGTGCTACAACCTCCGGCACCACAGCAGGAAGACTGATTGGTTTCTTTGTCCTGCAAGGCTATTTCGCTATACTTAGTCCGGACCATTTCTTTTAACTCATTATCTGTTTGCATATAGTAGTATTTTAATTGGTTAAAAATAAAAATAAAATCTAAACCCTAAACTTCTAAACCCCTAAACTTTAACCCATCTAACAACATGATTGCAAGTTCTTTAATTTCAGGTGGTTGAATAGGAAGCTAAATTCGGCGTTGAATTTTTCAAAGGCTTTCCAGTTGATGCAGTAGCAACTCCTAGGGCCGTCAACAGATCCATTAATTAATCCGGCATTTTTTAGTTCCTTTAAATGTTGGGATACGGTGGATTGCGCCAGTGGTAATACAGCTACTATTTCACCACAAATGCACTCGTTGTGCTGAGCCAATACTTTTAATATGGCAATGCGTGCTGGGTGAGCCAATGCTTTTGCAAATTCAGCCAGGTCCTGTTCCTTTTTTGAAAAAGCTTCTTTTTTGTGGATGGCCATGTTGTATTAATTATATATCGCAAATATACGATTAATATAACAACAATTCAAAATTTATTTATAAAAAAAGTGCCGGGCTGTAGGCTGCCGGCACTTTTTTTATATTTTACTTAAATCAAGGATAGTAATCACTATTCCCGCCCATCTAATAAATTACCCAGTCCGCCCAAAATGCTACCTTCTTCTTTTCTGCCGAAGCTGCCGCCATATTGCATAATACGCCCTGCGAGTCTACTAATAGGGAGTGACTGTAGCCATACTTTTCCAGGTCCTGTTAATACTGCAAAGAATAAACCTTCACCTCCAAACATAAAGTTTTTAACCCCTCTCACCATTTCAATATCAAAGTCGATGTCTGCAGTATATGCTACCACACATCCCGTATCTACTTTTAAAATTTCTCCTGGCAATAAATTCCTTTCCACAATATATCCTCCGGCATGTGCAAATGCAAGTCCGTCTCCCTCAAGTTTCTGCATTATAAAACCCTCTCCTCCAAAAATTCCGGTGCCCAATTTTCTTTGAAATTCAATCCCAATACTTACTCCCTTGGCTGCACATAAAAAAGCGTCTTTTTGTGCAATAATCTTTCCCCCTAGCTGACTCAAATCAAATACGATAATCTTGCCGGTATAGGGCGATGCAAAACTTACCTTCTTTTTCCCTTGGCCAACATTGGTGAATGCAGTCATAAACAAGCTTTCGCCTACGAGTAACCGCTTTCCGGCACTCATCAGTTTCCCCAGTATACCACCGGATTGTTGTTGGCTGCCATCACCAAATATTGTTTGCATTTCGATGCCGTTATCCATCATCATAAAGGCGCCACTTTCTGCGATGGCCGTTTCAGTAGGATCCAATTCAATTTCCACAAACTGGAGTTCTTCTCCATATATTTTATAGTCTATTTCGTGATTGCTTATCATAGTAAATTTTTTGTGAAGTTACTAACTAAATGGCACCGATAAAATAAAAAAGCCGCCCTAATTCAAGAGCGGCATTCAAATCAATATTTTCAACCACTATTTTAGAGCCAGCTTTCGTTCCACTTTTCGGTGGCCCGGCTTCCCCTAGCCTTTCTACGTTTTACATCCCTGCGGTGTTTAATCATTGTAATTACCATCAACGGCATAAACAATAATGTTAGCGGCGGAATACCCAGCATACTAATCCATTTTCCTCCAAACATTCTGCGCATTGGCCTTCTCAACCTTTCCGCAATCAGGTACATAGCTGGTACCATAATCAGCGTCATAAAGAATGCAAAAGTTAAACCGAAAATAATGGTCCAGCTAAGTGGTTTCCAAAATCTTGCATTATCACCACCAAAGAAAATATGAGGATTGAAATCGGCAAACATTTGTACAAAATCTACATTAAAGCCAATTGCGAGCGGTATAAGGGCAAGAATAGCAGCCAATGCAGTCAATAGTACCGGAATGATACGGGTTTTGCCGGCTTTGATTACCGCTTCTCTAGTCTTCATTCCCCTTAACCTCAACTCATCCGCAAATTCAATTACCAGGATTCCGTTCTTCACTACAATTCCTGCCAGACCGATAATTCCAATGCCCGTCATTACTACCGACACCTCCATTTTGGTGATGCCAAAACCAATCAACACACCTATTACACTAAAAATAATCTCAGTTAGGATAATGACCGACTTACTGATAGAATTGAACTGTAATACTAGAATAAACAAAATCAACAATAATGCTATCACCAATGCTTTCGATAAAAAAGCCCCTGTCTCTGCCTGCTGTTCACCCTCACCAGTTTGACGGATAGTAGCATCTTCCGAATTATTGGTAAATGCTTCTATATGTTTGGCCAATTGGTTATTCACTTCTGTTGGCGTATAGCCAGACAATACATTTGAACGCAATGTTATTATCCGCTTTAAATTTTTCCGCTTCACACTACCCACTGTACTAGTAAGGTCTACTTTCACCATGCTACTGATTGGAACCCGTTTTACCATTCCGCCAGCAGCCATATCCCTAAAAACAATTTCCATATTAAGCAGGTCACTTAAACTATTGCGTTGCGTCTTTTGATTTCTAATCTGAATTTTAAACTCGTCTTCCCCTTCCTTAATTTTTGAGGCTTCCTTCCCAAACAAAGCCGATCTAATTTGCAATCCTATCTGAGCACTGCTAACTCCTGCTATGAGTGCTCTTTCGCGGTCAACGGTAAGCGTTATCTCCGGATTGTTTAAATCTACATCCATCTTCAGTTCCTCCACACCAGGCGTATTAATTGAATCCAAATAATTTTTTAACTGTACAGATGTTTTAATCAGCTCATCAAAATCTTCACTAGCTATTTCAATATTGACTGGTGGCTCAGTTGGTGGACCACTCCTTTCTTGATCTACAGAAATTTCAGTACCGGGAATCCCTTTCAACTCACTTCTAATTGCATCCAAGAAAGGGCTAGAGGATTTGCCCTTTCGCTTCTCAAATTCTACAAAAGAAATCTGCACCCTACCTAATTCACTTCGGGTAGTTCTGTCACCCGATTGAGGATCGCTGGCACCAACTGCCACATTGGTAATCACACTTTCCACCATCGGATTCTTTTTCCCTCCTTCCATTTCTAATACCTTGTAAATTCTGTTTTCTACAATATGCGCAACTGAATCGGTATATGTTACGGAAGTGCCGACCGGTAATTTTAAATACACATAAATAAAATTGGGATCCCCTCTTGGGAAAAATACGACTGGAACCTTGCGCATTCCAAAAAACACGACGGAAAGAAAAAACAGACCAATGGTGGCCAATAAGAGATAAACCGGCCTCCATCCAGTTAATGCCCATCTTAATAGATTCTCATAATGGTCCATTATCCAAGGCAATGCATTATTTTGAAAACGGTGAATAGCTTTATCCAATACATATTTATTAAATACCATCAGCACTGCAAAAAATAATAATAAATTGCCAAAGAAATGATAGGCACTTCCAGCGTTAACAAGGTCCGGTCCGGTTACAATTCCTTGCATCGAGGCATTTTTAATCATGCCAATGCTATTGAAGATGATTCCAACAATAACAATTACCCAGAAAATTGGATTTTTGAAAATACCATTTTTAGGTTGCTTTTTTCCGTCAGGATGATTCATAAAATCAACTGCAAAAACAGGATTAATTATGAAAGCAACAATCAGGGAGGCAGACAAAGTAAAAATGAGCATGGTGGGCAGATAGACCATAAATTTACCAATGATGCCTGGCCAAAAAAGCAATGGAAAAAAGGGCGCCAACGTGGTAAGCGTTCCAGCTAAGACGGGTATCCATACTTCCCCTGCGGCCATTCTGGCGCTCTTTTGAGCATTCAAACGCCCATTTCCCTCAATAAAAATCCGATGCGTA
>CANJDY010000281.1 GCA_947472635.1 Chitinophagaceae bacterium | reverse complement strand
TTAAAGGACAAATGGTCATCAACAAAAATGGAAAACCATCCCTGACCGATTATGAAGTGATGGAGGAATTGGGGAAATATAGTTTGGTGAAATTTCAAATACATACTGGCCGAACACACCAGATTAGGATTCATTCCAAAAATATTGGCCATCCCATTGTTTGCGACCCATTGTATGGAGATGGCAAACCTGTTTTGTTATCTTCCATTAAAAAAAGATACAAACTCAGTCAGCACGACCAAGAAGAACGTCCGATGCTCAACCGCGTGGCACTCCATTCTTGCCAGTTAAAATTCAAGGATGCCGAAGGAACCGATTTTAATCTCGAAGCCGAACTACCCAAAGATATTAGAGCATTGATTCAACAGCTGAAAAAGAACCTATACAATTAAGAGCTGTCTTTTGAACAGCTCTTAATTTGAAATAACACAAAGAATATTTAATCAATATTTGGCTGCGGTGTATACCTCAAATAAGGTTTGATTTCTTCCACTCCCTTAGGGAATTTCTTAATCGCATCTGCGGTACTGATAGAAGGTACTACAATTACATTTTCTCCTTGTTTCCAGTCGGCCGGAGTGGCAACACTGTAGTTGGCAGTTAATTGCAAAGAGTCCACTACCCGCAATACTTCTACAAAATTTCTTCCGGTAGATGCTGGATAAGTGATAATTAGTTTTACCGTTTTATCAGGAGCAATGATCACCAAAGAACGAACTGTAAGAGTAGCGGAGGCATTGGGATGAATAAAATCATATAACTCAGCTACTTTTTTATCTTCATCGGCAATGATGGGGAAATCAACCGACACATGCTGTGTTTCATTGATATCCTTGATCCATCCTACGTGCTTCTCCACTGGATCAACACTTAAGGCTAGTACTTTTACGCCTCTTTTTTCAAATTCAGCTTTCAATGCGGCTGTTTTTCCTAATTCGGTAGTACATACGGGTGTGTAATCAGCTGGATGTGAAAACAAAATACCCCAAGAATCTCCTAAAAATTCGTAGAAAGTAAGATCACCCAAAGATGATTTTGCAGTAAAATTGGGAGCGATATCCCCTAAACGTAGGCTCATAGTTATAAGTTTTATAGTGCAAATATAATAGTCTATTATTTAAGTAGACTTATTTTTTTTATTTTTTTTATTTTTATACGTAACTTTCTGAAATGTTATCGAAAAAAACACAATATGCACTGAAAGCCCTTGGGTATTTGGCTGGTAAATATGGCCAGGGTCCGGTACTGATTTCAGAAATTGCTAAAAATAAAAAGATCCCCATAAAGTTCTTGGAGACCATCTTGTTGGAACTCAAACAAAACAATGTGCTGGAAAGCAAGAAGGGAAAAGGCGGTGGTTATTATCTGATTGAATCCCCCAAAAAAACTACGCTAGCCCAGGCAATCCGGCTGGTGGGAGGGCCAATTGCACTGCTACCTTGCGTAAGCATCAACTTTTACGAAAAATGTAAAGATTGCAATGAGGCTACCTGTGGCCTCAACAAAGCCATGCTGCAAACAAGGGATGCTACTTTGAAGATATTGGAAAAAAAGACATTGTCAGAGCTAATAGATGGCTAACCCATGTATTGCACAGAATGGAACTAATTTTTACTCAAATCTCTGTCCTACCAAGGCTACGCAAATAACCCCATTTCTGCCCTACCCAATCCATCGGGAGTGGTATAGAAAGGTCTTTTTTCCACTAGATAATGGGTATCCTCTGCAATCCCTAAGGCGCGATAAATGGTTTGATGAACCTGCTCAATCTTAATGGGATTTTCAATGGTTTTGCAGGGACGCTCATCGGCCGTTTTACCAAATACATTCCCTTTTTTGATACCTCCCCCAAACATCAACATAGAACATCCATCCGTAAAATGGCGGTGCATGCCATAATTTTTAAGCTCTTGAATGATGTCCGGTTGTTGCACCTGCTCCTGTACTTTGAGGTCGGGTCGCCCCTCCACCATCATATCCCGACTGAATTCACTTGCCAATATTATTAAAGTGCGATCAAGATGCCCCGAACGATCCAGGTCTTTTATTAATTGTGCTACAGGACCGTCAATTTGCTTCTTCATGTCAACCAATCGCGTGTGTCCATTATCGTGCGTATCCCAGTTTTTGAAGGGCACATATTCGGTGGTAACACTAATAAAACGTGCACCTTTTTCTGTTAGACGGCGAGCCATTAAGCAGCCCAAACCAAATTTTCCTGTATTATAAATATCATAACTAGCCTTGGGTTCTTTACTCAAGTCGAATGCTGCCGCCTCAGGGGATTTCAACAACATATAAGCCTGTTCCATCGACCTTCGCAAGGATTCCTTTTGATAGTCGCTGCCCAATTCACCCATTGCGCCCTTATTCATCAGCTCATTGTACAACTGGTTTCTTTTTTCAAACCGACTGGTAGTCATCCCCACCGGAGGCTTTACACTTTCTAGGCCAGAAGTTGGATCCGGAATCAAAAAGGGAGCATATTCATTTCCCAAAAAACCTGCGGTATGAAAGGCTTTCAACTCTTCGCCTTCACCTAGAGTAAAACGCTGGCCGATATCTATAAAAGCAGGTATTACTGAATTGACAGGCCCAAGTTGCTTAGCAATCCAAGAGCCGATATGTGGCGCAGCAACCGACTGTGGTGGTTTGTAACAGGTATGCCAGTGATATTGGTGTCGCGAATGCAATATATGACCCATATCAGCTGCCACATAGGATCTGATTACGGTACCCTTATCCAATACCTTCCCAATGGATTCCAGCCCTTCAGAAAAGTATATATCATCCAATGCAGTGGGAACCGACTTAAACGTGCTTAGTACATCATTGGCTTTCATTCCCTTGGTGAAGGGAGTAAATTTTTTTGGATCAAAGGTATCCGTATGGGCCATCCCCCCTCCCATCCAAAGTAAGATCACCGTATCGGCGGTAGCAGTTATTTTAGATCGGTTGCAGGAAGATAAAAAACCAGCCATCGGCGCACCTGCAGCAAGCGCTGCTAGAGTGGCGGCACTGCTTCCTCTTATAAATTCCCTTCGGTTCCAACGAGTACTCATAAATAATAATTTATTATCGAGTGATTTAATAAATAATTTGAAATTCAGGCAATAATAATATAACCCAAAACAGGTCCTCAATCGCATCAGTAGCCGGTTGATCCCCTAATAATTTTTTAGCCACCTGGTACTCTGCCAATGTAGCCTCTCTGCCCAATGCCCTTATATAAATTTCTTTAATAATAAGGTCACTAGTAACATATTTATTCTTCCAGGTCACAGCGCCCTTTTTGATCATCGAGCTAAAACGGTCACCATTGGTAAGTTCCAGTGCTTGCAAAAGATTTGCCTGCGATTCTCTACTGGTAGCAACTGTCTCCCTGGTAGGCCTTCCCAACGCGGTTAGAAAAGGATTATTGACTACTAGCGAAGCGCGCACAAATGGAGGATGCAAAGAATCAATTACTTTGTTTTGGATAGTGTGATACTTGACCATGGCATCAGAAAAAATCGGTCCTACAATGTTTCCTGCAGCATCTGAAAACTGTTCGGCTGACATTCTTTTGCGGAGCATTCCGGTAAATTGGTATTGCTGCGCCACGATGATACTGGCATCTTTGAATCCTACAGAGGGAAGCTGGTAGGTTGCTGAACTAGTGATTAAAAAAAGAAGTTCCTTGATATCCGAGTTGTTTTGCTGAAAATTAAATGACATCCAATCCAGCAAATCCTGGTTCCAAGGTTCATTGTCCATCACATCCACCGGTTCAACGAGACCACGGCCCATTAACTGTGCCCATAGCCGATTTACGATGGTTCGGTACAATCGTCCATTCGCAGGCTGAATCATATTCACCGCTAGCTGAGCCTGCTTAACAGATCGAGTAGCACTACTATCAATAGTGCCTAACTCTTTCCAAAGAATTCTTGCACCAGTGAATTTACCGGTAGGTTTATCGCAGCGATTGATCTCAAGAGAACTATCGGCAAAAATATTTGCAAAGGCATATGCATCCGTCAGTTTCCAATCGCTGATAAAACTATTGTGACAGGAAGTACATTTTAAATTGAGGCCCAGAAATACCTGAGAAATATTTTGTGCAGCCTGCATCTCCGTCCGCTGACTGGCATTCACCACTCCACGCCACTTGATGCCTTCTACAAACCCCTTGGAATCATCGGTAGGACTAATGAGTTCCTTAACAAACTGGGTATAGGGTTTATTCGATTGG
>CANJDY010000280.1 GCA_947472635.1 Chitinophagaceae bacterium | reverse complement strand
TTATGATATTAATTACGATCTCGGAACCATTAAGGTTACCAACCAAGCCATACTTAATGCAGGATTACCGGTGCAGGTAAATTTTGAAAACAATGCAGCTTTTGGGATGCAACAAAGAAATTATTTGGGTCTTCGGTTAGATTATTTGGCAAAAAATAAATTGAAAGAACAGTTGGCTATTGGTGGCACAATCGTTCGTTTGGGAGAACGTCCCTTTTTTACGAAGAACAATATTGGCGAAGATCCTATCCGAAATTCCATGTATGGCCTTGATATTAATTATAGAAAGGAAACGCCCCGAATAACAAAATTGCTCGACAAACTTCCTTTTTATTCCACCACTGCCGCCTCCACCATCAATGCTTATGCAGAGGGTGCATTTCTACAACCCGGCCATGCTCCTCAAATTGGAAAGGGTGCAGCGGGAACGGTTTATATTGATGATTTTGAAGGCAGTAAGTCAGGTATTGATCTTCGTTTTCCCGCTATCAGTTGGGCAATGGCATCTGCACCGCAAAAGGCCACCGATGCCAATGGTAATTTGCTTTTCCCGGAAGCTATTTTAAACAATGATATCGATTATGGAAAAAAAAGGGCGAAGTTAGCTTGGTACCAAATTGAGCCGGCCTTGCAAGGATTTAAGGGAGTTAATAACCCCTTAAGTGATAACAGGGCTGAGCTGAGTGACCCAAGAGCTCGTCTTGTAAAACAGAGTGAAATATTTCCCCAACGAACCACCGATTTTGGCCAAAACCAATTGATAACTTTTGACCTTGCCTTTTATCCGACTGAAAAGGGAGCTTATAATTATGAATCCTCCGCATTGGCCATAGACGTGAATAATCGCTTAAAAAATCCAAAACAAAAATGGGGTGGGTTAATGCGTAATATCGACCAAACAGATTTTGAAACTGCTAACATTGAGTTCATCGAATGCTGGGTTCAGGATCCCTATATTAATACTACCCTGAGGCCCAATGCCGATAAATCAACTGGAGGTAAATTGTATTTCAACCTCGGTAATATTTCGGAGGATATCCTCAAGGATGGAAGAAGGTTTTATGAAAACGGCTTACCTACACCCACTGCTCCATCGCAAATAGACAATGCTTCGGTTTGGGGTAGGGTACCGCTCAATCCCATCCAGGTGACCAATGCATTTAGTAATAACGCAGCGGATAGAAAATTCCAGGATCTTGGATTTGATGGTAACGATGATGATTCTGAAAAAGTGAAAAGGGCTCCTTACCTTGCTCAGCTGCAAGCAACGGTCAACAGTGCGGCTTATCAAGCTGCAGCAAAAGACCCTTCGGCAGATGATTATTTGCATTATCGGGATGCTGCTTTTACAGGATCAGATGGTATTGTTAAGCGCTACAAAAACTTTAATAATCCCGAAGGAAATTCAAAAATAAATGATGGGTCTGCATTTTCTTCAGCGGCTACTTTATATCCGGATGCAGAAGATTTGAACAGGGATAATACCATGAATGAAACGGAAGAATACTTTCAGTACATAGTGGATATCAAACCCGCCAATGATCCCTCCATGCAGATTGGCGTGAATTATATTGTTGATAAAAAAACAGTCAACATTAGTGGTTTGCCGGATGGAACCAGCCGGCTGGAAACATGGTACCAGTTTAGAATTCCGATAGGCGCCTATACCAACAAAATCGGCAATATCCCTGACTTTAAATCCATCCGTTTTATGAGGATGTTTCTAACGGGCTTTGAAGACGAAGTAGTGATGCGATTTGGTAAATTGGAATTAACTAGAAATATTTGGCGGAAATTTCCTAATAAAATTGATTCTTCGGGTATCTATTCTCCTATCACTACTAGTGCTTCATTGAATGTAAACGGAGTAAACATTGAAGAAAATGATAAGCGAACGCCATTGGCTTACCGAACACCAAGGGAGATTCAGCGGCAGCAGATACAAAGTAATAATGGCGTTAATTTGTTGCAAAACGAACAAAGCATGTCGCTGCAGTTTTGCGGCTTGGCTAAGGGTGATGCAAGGGGTGTACAACAAACATTTGCTAATCGGGATATTAGACAATATGGAAAAATGTCGATGTATATTCATGCAGAAAACAATGTAAAAACTTCTAATAGTATCAAAGACCGGGACTTGAATGCGGTAATCAGAATAGGGACCGATTTTGTTAGCAATTATTTTGAAATCAAAATCCCCTTGTATGTAACTCCTTTATCCGCCAGTTTATTAAATCCAAATACTGATGCATATAATGATACCCTTTGGAGGGCAATCAATAGCTTAAATATAGACCTGAGTCTTTTGCCAAAATTAAAACAGGAAAGAAATATTAGGGGGCTTTCAACTACTATTTACCGAAAGGCACAATCCAACGGACAAACCTATTCTATATTAGGTGATCCCAATTTAGGTGAGGTAAGAGGTATATTGATTGGAGTGGAAAATACCAGTAATAGCAATGCCTGTGGCGAAATGTGGGTCAATGAATTGCGCCTCAATTCAATGAACGAAAATGGTGGCTGGGCTGCCATGGCAAGAATAAATATGACCCTGGCAGACCTAGGTACTATTTCGGGATCAGTTGCTAAACATACTGCTGGTTTTGGTACGCTCGAGCAAAGGGTCAATGAACGATACCGCGATAATTTTACCCAGTTGGATGTGGCAGCCACTTTGGAATTGGGGAAATTGTTGCCCAAAAAAGCAGCCATTTCCATTCCGATGTTTGCTAGTTATTCTCAAGCAATTAGTAAGCCGGAATACGATCCCTATGATTTGGATATTCGGCTAAACGATAAGCTAGGAGTTTCTCCGGCAAGTAAAAGGGATTCCATTAATAATGCTGCCGTTGATTTTACCAGTACCAAAACCTTGAATTTTACCAACGTTAGAAAAAGTAGGACAGGTAAAGGCAGTCCAAAAATTTATGATATTTCCAATGTGGATGTAAGTTATTCCTATATCAATATTACTGCACATAATCCATTGATTGAAAACAATGAGGTTACGCGTCATCGAGGCGGCATAGGGTACAATTTTGCACCACAGCCAAAATTTATTGAACCCTTTAAGAAAATCCCTTTTTTCACTAGACGGAAAACTCATTGGTTTGATTTGGTCAAGGATGTTAATCTCAATCCAATGCCATCGCAAATAAGTTTTCGGGCAGATATCCACCGACAGTTTGGTGCAATTAGGCCAAGATCTGTGGGCTCGGATAAATACAAAATCCCAGAGACCTACGACAAGTATTTGACCTTTCAGCGCGACTTTATTTTTAGATGGGGATTAACTCGGTCCATCAATTTTGATCTTACCGCCAATAATAATTCGAGGGTAGATGAACCTGCAGGTAGATTGGAAACTGCACTTCAAAAAGATAGCCTTTGGTCCAATTTATTGAAGGGGGGAAGAAATACCTTGTACAATCATACTGCCAATATTTCTTATACCCTTCCTACTGCAAAATTTCCTTTGCTTGACTGGACTACTTTCAATATCAAATACCAGGCTACTTACCGTTGGATTGGGGCATCTCGCTTGGCAGTGGAGCTAGGCAATATTTTAGAAAATGGACAAAGCCAGGAAGCAACGGCTCAGCTTGATTTTACTAGGTTGTACAACAAAGTAAAATTCTTTCGCGCCATTGAACAACCTAATACAGGACAGGCAAAAAATAGGGAATTTACCAGGGATTCTATTTTTAAATCCATTACCAAAGCAGGTGTTACTACCAAAAAATTTAAGCGCATCAAAGTTACCAAGGTAAAAGACGCCAATTACCTGCCCAATGTGGGAACGATTGGAAGAGTATTTGGCAAGTTAATTACCAGTGTTAAGCAAGTGAATATTTCACTGTCTGAAAATGCAAACACCCGTTTGCCCGGCTATCTGGATAGCACGCAATATGTGGGTCAAAATTTTAGAAGCATGCAACCCGGATTTGATTTTATCACTGGAAGGCAGCCGGATACCAATTGGCTCAATAATGCTGCAAGAAAGGGACTGATTAGTGGAGATACCTTATTCAACAGTATTTTGCAACAAAGCTTCGACCAACGGTTAACCTTAACCGCACAAGTAGAACCGGTAAGAGATTTAAATATTAGTGTGAATGTAAATAAAACATTCAATAAAAATTATTCAGAATTATTTAAGGATACCACTGGCACAGGAAAACAATTCAGTCACCTGAGTCCTTATGGTGGTGGTGGATTTGATGTAAGTTATATTT
>CANJDY010000279.1 GCA_947472635.1 Chitinophagaceae bacterium | reverse complement strand
GACCGCAGAAAAATGCTCGATAAATTAGAGCAATTAAATGCTGAAACTTTTAATGAATCAGGCGATCCTGAGGTGAATGCGAAAGTGCAACAATATGAAATGGCTTATCGCATGCAGACAGCGGTACCAGAAATCACTGACCTTAGCAAAGAACCCGATGATATCATCAAATTATACGGTCCCGATTGTTTGGTGCCAGGCACTTTTGCTGCCAACTGCTTATTGTCTAGAAAGTTATCTGAAAATGGCGTTCGTTTCGTGCAGTTGTATCACCAAGGTTGGGATACCCATGGAAACCTACCTTCAGAAATGCGCGGTCAGTGTATGGATACAGACCAAGCTTCTGCTGCCTTAATTACCGATTTAAAACAAAGAGGTTTATTGGACGAAACATTGGTTATTTGGGGAGGAGAGTTTGGAAGAACTAATTATTGCCAGGGCGGTTTTAGTAAAGAAAATTACGGCAGAGATCACCATCCAAGGTGCTTTAGTATCTGGATGGCAGGTGGTGGTGTAAAGCCAGGGGTGTATGGTGAAACCGATGAATTTGGGTATAACATTATTGAAAATCCTGTGCATGTAAATGACTTTCATGCAACTATTTTGCACTTAATGGGATTGGATCATGAGAAACTGACTTATAAGCACCTTGGACGGCGTTACCGCCTCACAGATGTAGCTGGTAAAGTGGTGAAGGGAATTATTAGTTAGCTGTAGCCGAGTCTTCATGTTTGCTTCTATTTTTAATTTTTTACTATTGGTACTAGTTATTTTGGTTAAATAAAATCAGTTGTTTTTGTTTATTATTAAAATTCAATTCTATGCAACGCAGATCATTTATAAGAAATTCTTCCCTAGGGACTGTAGGATTTTTATCCCAACCCTCTTTTCCTTTTTTGGAGGACCCATTGCTTGGCCATAATAATAAGCGGTACCGTATTGACACCAAGTGGAGCAAGGCGGATGTTGCTACAAACCCTGTCAATGATTGTCATGAGATGGTACAGGATAGCAAGGGTAGGATAATATTATTGACCAATGAAGTAAAAAATAACGTAATCATTTATGATAAAGCTGGTAAGTTATTAACCACTTGGGGCCACGAATATCCAGGTGCACATGGATTAACACTGGTAAATGAAAATGGAACAGATGTTTTGTTTATTTGCGATAATAGTCGTCACCAAGTAATCAAAACTACCATTGATGGGAGGGTTTTATTAGTACTCGATTATCCCAAAGAAACAGGGCAGTATTCAAAAGCTGCTGAATATGTTCCCACCGAAACGGCCATTGCCCCCAATGGTGATATTTACGTAGCAGATGGTTATGGCAAAGATTTTATTATTCAATATGATTCTTCCGGTCGTTATATCAATCATTTTGGTGGCAAGGGTGATGAAGCCAAGCACCTTTCTAATGCCCATGGAATTTGCATTGACCAACGTGATCCACTTCATCCTTGCCTGATTGTAACTTCCCGTATACAAAATGCATTTAAAAGATTCACTCTTAGCGGCGTGTACATTGATACCATTCCTTTGCCTGGTGCATGGGTTTGTCGCCCTGTAATTAAAGGTGATTATTTATATGCTGCAGTTTTACAAACCAATACCCAACAGGGTAAACAATCTGGTTTTGTAACAATACTTGATAAGAACTTTACAGTAGTTTCCAATTTGGGTGGGTCTCAACCTTCATACGTAGACCATAAGCTTGATGAAATGTATCAAACAGTTAAATATTTTCAATATCCACATGATGTGTGTGTGGATGATGAAGAAAACTTGTATGTTGCTCAGTGGAATTCCGGCAAGGTTTATCCATATAAATTATCGCCTGTTATTTAATGCGTACACTAATTAAAATTTTTATAGCGTTGGGCTTATGTCATAACTGCCTAGGACAGACTACTGTTCAGTTGGCACCGCCTATGCTGAAATACCCTTCTGTATTTTTTACAAATGCTGCCATAGTGGAAATGAAATTTGCACAAAAAGGTACCCATATTTATTATACTTTGAATGGGCAGCAGCCAACAGTGAAAGATAAAATTTACAAAATACCTTTAAAAATTAATCAATCCTTCACTACGCTTAAAGCAATCACCGCAGGCACAGGATTTTTAGCTTCCGAAATTGTATCAGCTACTTTTGTAAAAGATGGATTGGGAATCAAGACTGAGCAACACAGCACTCCCAATGAAAAATACAAAGGAAATGGTGCCAACACCTTGTTTGACAATGAAGGGGGAGTTGCTAACATGAAGTCAACTAATTGGATTGGCTACCAGGAGGATTCGGTGGAAATTACTGTTGAAATGAAAACTTCTCAACAATTGCATTCAGTTTTGCTTGATTTTTTGGAGGATTATAAAAGTTGGATTTTTTTGCCACAAAGTATCAGTGTAGATTATTTCAACCAAAGTAGTCAAGGGTTTGAAAAATTTTCAGAAAAATTTTTCGAGTTGGATAAGCGTGCTAGTGGACCTGACTGTAGGCCAATTCTATTGACAGCAGAAAAAATTATAGTTACCGATAAATTAAAAATAAAATTGTACGGAATTTCATCTTTGCCTGATTGGCTTCCAGGAAAGCGCAAGCATGGATGGATATTCTTAGATGAAATAAAAGTTTATTAAAATGACACAACGATCTACAACCTATTTATATAATGCCAGTTTTGCATTGAATTGTTTGCTGGTATTTCTTTTAATTTTTGAGAAAGGTTTATCTGTTCCTCCATGGATTCAGGCGGTAGGTCGATTGCACCCTATGCTTTTGCATTTCCCTATTGTGTTATTGGTGACATGTATTTTTTGGGAATTTTTTTCGGGTGTTAAAAAGTCGCTCAAGCCTGAGCAAACAACGATTGGAGATAACCTATTGCTTGTTACTTCCCTTACTGCGGTGGTTAGTGCTTTAATGGGCTTATTACTTTCCAAAGAAGATGGCTATGCGGCCGATATACTATTTTGGCATAAATGGGGTGGGGTATTCATTTCATTCATATCTATCGTTTGGTATGTGTATAGACAATCCATCCGAAGCAGCAAATTATTATTGGGCGTTACTTCCCTTACTGCTTTAGTGGGCATTTTGGTGACTAGTCATTTAGGTGCCAGTGTTACCCATGGAGAAAATTTTGTGTTGGCTCCAGTGATGAAAGAAAAGAAGTCACCGATTGTGTTATTTGAAGATGCAGTGATTTATGCCAATATGGTACAACCAATTTTACAGTCTAAATGTATCGGTTGTCATAATGATAATAAGGCCAAAGGTGAATTGGTGATGGAAACCTTTGCAAAGTTGCTGAAAGGTGGCAAAAATGGTGTTTTATGGGATTCTACCCAACATGATTTTGGATTGCTACTTAGTAGGATTCATTTACCAATGGATAATAAAAAACACATGCCCCCCAGTGGAAAGCCACAGCTTACCGAAGATGAAGCCAACATCCTTTATCATTGGATACATAGCGGTGCTAACGCTACTGCTAAAGTGATTAACTTACCTGCAACCGATACCTTACGCTTGCTAGCAAAGGCTTTGTTTAATACAATAGAAACGGATAACTACAGCTTCAAAGCTGCAGATGAAAGTATCATTAAATCGTTGAGTAATAATTACCGCTTTATCACACCATTGGCAATTAGTTCTCCAGCATTGGGCGTAGAGTTTTTTGGTGCATCCCAATTCAAGTCAGCTCAACTCAAAGAATTACTTCCTTTGAAAGATCAAATTGTATCCCTTAATCTCAATAAAATACCAGTGACTGATGGCGATCTTGCTACCATCGCTCAGTTTACCAATCTGCGTAAACTCAATTTATCTTTTACCAATATCAAGGGAACTGGGTTAGCTGCTTTAAATCAGTTGAAATCATTGAAACAGCTTTCCTTATCGGGTACTGGTGTGGATATGACCAGCCTAGGGGTATTAACTTCTCTGTCTAAATTGACTGAATTGTTTATTTGGAGTACCCCTGCGCAAAATCAAAATTTGGCTGCGCTCCAAAAACAAATGAAGAACACCCTTATTGAAACTGGTTTCAACAGTGATACGGTTGTCATAAAATTAAACCAACCCATCATTGAAAATGAGGAACTGGTTGTGCTGGAACCTATCCCACTTAAATTAAAGCATTATGTAAAAGGGGTTGAAATGCGCTATACGCTTGACGGAACAGAACCGGATAGTATTTTATCACCTATCTATAAAGCGGACTATTTGTTAAACAAGGGCTTAACCTTCAAGGT
>CANJDY010000278.1 GCA_947472635.1 Chitinophagaceae bacterium | reverse complement strand
TTAGAAATACCTTATCCACTCGATAACCCATTTACAGCTAAAAAGGCAGCTTTAGGGAAATTACTTTTTTACGACCCTATTCTTTCTGGCAATAAAGAGGTTTCCTGTGCCACCTGTCATCACCCCGAATTTGGATATGGAGAAAGTCTGGACATTTCGATTGGAGTAAATGGAAATGGATTGGGAACTAAACGTGTTTTCAGATTCCCCAATGACATTCCATTTGTAAAAAGAAATTCCCAAACGATTGTCAACACAGCTTTCAATGGTATTTCAAACAATGGACAAGCGGATGCAATCAATGCTCCAATGTTTTGGGATTTGAGAGTTAAAAGTTTGGAGCTTCAATCCCTTGAGCCGATCAAAGCATTTGAAGAAATGAGGGGTCACTCGTATGAAGAAAAAGATGCATTGGAGAAAGTGCTATTCCGATTGAGTAAAATTAATGAGTACCAGCTATTATTTTCCGATGCTTTTGGAACTAATAATGCCATCACTAAAGAAAATTTAGCAAAAGCGATTGCCTGTTTCGAACGTACCCTCATTGCAAATAATTCAAGATTTGATCAATACATGAGAGGCAATCAATCGATCTTATCCCGCAATATTTTATCCCAAAATGAGGTAGAGGGTATGAATCTTTTTTTAAAGTCAGGTTGTTCAAAATGTCACAATGGGCCAATGTTATCAGATTATAAAACACATACCATGGGGGTGGTAGACAACGAGAAATTGGGATATACTGATGAAGGATTTGAAAAAAAATATGCCTTCCGAACACCTACTTTAAGAAATCTACGATCAACTTATCCTTATATGCACAATGGGAAAATTGGCACGCTTAAAGAGGTATTAGAATTTTATGAAGATTTATCCGGTGGTAAAATTAATAATCCATCTATAAAGCCCGAACAGATTGACCCCCTAGTTCACAAGCTAAAAGTAGAATTTAAAGACATTTCATTAATACTAGAGTTTTTAGGAACATTGAATGATGAAACGTATGACAAAACCATCCCTTCAAAAGTACCAAGTAAATTAAAGGTGGGTGGCAATATTGGAAAAGACGAATAGAAGGGCTTAGGTAAATAGGGTATGGAAATTATTAATAAAGGCAATAAAAAATTTATAAAGCATAATGAACGCTATGCAAATTTCACCAAAATTTTGCTAAAAACTAATCTTCCCATTCGTTTTTTTAAAGAGCAGGAGGGAGTTTATTTGATATTTTTGTTGTAGGATTTCTATCTTTCAATGTATCTTTTTCTGAAGCAGGTATAGCATTTCTTGTTAATTCTCTATCCATTACATGTTCTTCAGTAAACTTATCCGGCTTTGTTTGTGCAACCTCCTTATTTAGTAGTGTAAGAACACTTGTGTAGTTTTTGTATAATACCAAGGCTAAACCCGGACCACGAGAAGACTTATATAAAATACCATCCATATTGTCTTCTCTAGCAGCTCTTTCAATTTCTTTTGGCCTATTCATGGCCATTGCTGTTAAAGGGCCTGTTGCATCAAGAATATCGCCTCCACTTAAATTAACTTGATATGTCAAGAAATTAGTAGGGTTTATTTCATCTGCTTGATCATAGGCAGCTTTTTGTTCTTCTAAACTTTTGCCTTCGTCTTTAGCTTTTTTTGCATCCCCTTTTTTCCAATCATTTCTATGATGATCAACTTCCATAGCCCCTGTAGGTATATCAGCAGCTATATGAAAGCCCCCTCCAAACCTACTTTCTTCATTGTGAAACTTAGGATCTACTCTTGTGGCAACACTTTTTGCTCCACCTTCACTTATAGTAAGATGATATCCCAACTTCATTGGGGCTGTTGGATTCTTTTTTTTCAAGGCCTTATCTCTTTCTCCTGGTTGTTGAATAAACGAACGGCTAAGTCTTCCGATAGATTTATCGCTCTCGTCATCCTTAATTTTACCACTTGGAAGATCAGGGTTGGGACCTTTACCAACACCTAAAATGCCATATGCAGGTTTAGCTTTGTAAAATTCATTAACATCTATTTTTCCAGTTAGAATTTTTGAAGCCTTAGTATGCATATCGTGTCTTTTGCCTTCAAAAGCAGAAAACAATCCTTCAGGATCAGCATCAGCCTGAATCTCATTTAGTAACCCCTTAATTTCGTCCTTATCTAAATCTTGTTCAGTTATTGCGTTTCGGGTTTCCATTTCTGGTAACCTATCATTAAATTCTTCATCATCTAAATCTTGTTCAGTTATTGCGTTTCGGGGCTCCTTTGCAAGGTAAGCATCCAATGCAGCTTTTTTATCTTCGCTTAAGCCTTTCATTGGATTTGACATCTGGCTATTTTGTTGATTCTTAGAATCATAAACATCTGATTCATCAAATCCTTCAGGATTGGTAACTTTTTTTGTTCCTTTTACCAATTGAGCAGGAGTATTGTGCTTAATTGCATTTTCAGATTTGGAAATATTCAATGGGGAAGAATCAACCATTTTCATTTGAACTGCCTTTGCCCCCATCCTATCTGCTTCCCGCTCCAAACCTGCATCATCATTGACTGGCACGGTACCCTTTAATTGGGTAGTAGCTTGTACCCTTCCTTGCTTTTGTTGTACCACATGCCAAGCTTCATGGGGTAAGTGCTTTTCTTGACCTGCAGCCACATGTATATCAGTACCTTGTGCATAAGCATGCGCTTGAAGTTGAGCGGGCTTATCAGAGTTATAGTGAACTTTAACATCGTCCATTGCCATCCCTGAAAGGCTTTCGACACCGGATTTCAATTGGTCAGGCAAACCAGTTTTATTAGTTGGTGCAGAGGCCTTTTGAATAGGTAAAGCAGCACTTGAATTAACTGTTACAGGTTTAAGCTGAAATGCCCAAGTAGATGCCGATTTTCTTTGAATGGGATGATTATTGGTTGGGATACCATTGATAAATTTAAACTGAAAAGGAGAACTTGGTATGGACTTTCCTAGATTTTGATCAAAATCCACAATTGAAGTACGTTGCTCTAAATTTGCCTCCAATTGAATCGATTGTCCACTAGGCAAAGATTTTGCTACAGATGTAATATCTGCTGGTGCAGGTTTCGGTGTTAGTGATTTAGAAACAGCAACTGGGCTTTGATACATTGGATGCTAAAAGAATTTGTTAACTAAAATAGTACTTTTTGGTGATTTACTAACAAATTTTTTAAAATTCACGAAAACGTTATCGTAGTTTTTCGTTAATTTCATTTGTTCAAGTTATTAGATGAATCTCAAACAGCTAGCCAAAGAATTAAATTTATCCATTTCGAGTGTTTCCAAGGCACTTAGAGATAGTCATGAAATTAGTGCAACCACAAAAGCCAAAGTATTGGCAAAAGCAAAGGAACTGAATTACCAAGTAAATCCATTTGCCAGTAGCTTAAGAAAGCAAAAAAGCAAAACAATTGCGGTAATTATACCTGAAATAGCCAATAATTTTTTCGGATTGGCTATTAATGGAATTGAATCCATTGCTCAAGAGAAAGGATACCATGTATTGATATATCTTACTCATGAAGATATCCAAAAAGAATTGGCCATTACCCAAATAGTTCAAAGTGGTAGAGTGGATGGCGTATTGATGTCCATTACCAATCAAACAGATCATTCTACTCATTTAGACCAATTAAAGGACAAACAAATACCATTGGTATTTTTTGACCGGGTTTCAGAGAATATTGATGCTCCCAAGGTAACAACCGATGATTACAACAGCAGTATTAAAGCTACCGAGCACTTGATAAAAAATGGATGTAAGCGAATCGCTTTTCTATCGATTTACCCCAATCTTTCCATAACCAAGAAAAGAATGGAAGGTTATTTGGCAGCACTTGCAAAAAATGACATCCAGTCAACAGAAAGTTTGATCGTTCATTGCACCAATGATGAAGAAAAAAATAGTTTATTAATCAAAAAACTGCTTACCGGTAAAAACAAAGCCGATGGCATATTTGCCTCTGTAGAGAAATTGGCAATTGCTAGTTATGGTGTTTGTGAAGAATTAAAATTATCAATTCCAAAAAATGTTAAAATTATAGGATTTTCCAACTTACAAACAGCAGCTTTTTTAAATCCATCCCTCACCACCATTACACAACCGGCATTTGAAATCGGTCGGGAAGCAGCTTCTATTTTATTTAAATTAATAGAAAAAAAAGGATACGACTATATTGTAGAGAAAACAATTTTAGAGTCCGTATTAATAGAAAGAAATTCAACAGTAGACAGGATAAAGAATGTATCCTA
>CANJDY010000277.1 GCA_947472635.1 Chitinophagaceae bacterium | reverse complement strand
GGAGGATGCTTGCTATCTTTTTCCACAGCAGTGCCAACCCATACATCAATATAACGGGCAGCATTGATTAATACCCCATAACCATTGGACGAAACATAAAAGGGCACCGGCGCATGATTTCGGCCATTATCTTGTCCGCCATAATGATCCATATGCAGCCGCATGATGCGACCGCGTTGCTCCACCGTTTTAAAGTTCAACCCCAATCCGAAAATTTTCTCACTACTATCCAGTGGAAAATGCAGATAGGTTTTACCATCAATAATAGTAGCTTTTATTTCATTTTTAGGAATTGGGAAATTGACCGTTTCCATCAATTGCAAACCGGCCATTCGAGGTTTTACAGCTGTGGCAGTATAAAAATTAAACTTGTCGGGCTTGCCCAGTTTTGCACTCCAAATACCCGGTGCTACTGACTTCCATTCAATACCAGGCTGAGCGATTCCTATTGTACTGGAAAGTAATAAAATAAAAACAATCAAATTTTTCATACTTATTTTTATAAAAAATGAATAGCAATAAAATTTAGTGCACTAAAAAAAGAAATACAGAATACAAGATTTTTTTCAGCTTTAAATAATGCTGTGTACAAATGATTAGTACAAAATATTTTGAAAATATTACCATTCGCCATACCCACCTAAATCCTTTTCCTTTTCTAGGTAGCGTTGTAACAGCACCATTTGATTGGTAGCTCTTACCAAATTTTGGCCTTCATATTTGGCCCCATAATATTTATCATCATTGATGTGATCGGTTATAAATCTAAGCGCTTGCATATAAATCATAAACTTGCCGGCATAAAAAAAATAGTTGGTTTCCTTTTCTGTCAATTCATTCTTCATTTCTTCTTTATACCCATTGATAATCGCTTTATAAAAGTCATCCCTCACCTCAATCTTGCTGAAATCTTTTTCTTCTTCGCTTACCGGACAGAGGTAGGTTCGAAGCATATCACCCACATCACTGATGAAATAGCCTGGCATCACTGTATCCAAATCAATTACGCACAAGCCTTTATCCGTAGCATCAAACAATACATTACTGATTTTAGTGTCGTGATGGGTAACCCGTAATTTAAAGGAGGGGTCGGCAACCAAGGCTGTATATATTGCAACGATAGATTGCAGATTTACTACTTCTCCAATCAAATCTGCTGACGCTGCAATCCTATCCTTATTTCCATTTTCCAATGCATATAAAAACTGTTCATACCGAAGGCCTAGGTCATGAAAAGAGGAAATGGTAATGGCAAGTCCACTAACATCGAGTCCGCAAAGTAAACGGGTAAACCGTCCAAATTGAAGCGCAGCCTCAAATGCCTGATTGGAGTTTTCCGCTACCTCCTCTGCATGTGAGCCTTTAACAAAAGGAAACATTCTAAAATACCCTGAAGATGGGATATACAAAAAATCTTCTCCATTGATGGCCGCAATGGGTTCAACAAAATAATAGTTGGGCCAGTTCGCTTTAAAATAATCCGCAATCAAACGAATATTGGTAGCGATATCCTGGGGCTTTGTAAATACTTTATCATTTACCCGCTGCAATATGTACTCATTTCCGCTTATTGATACCTTCCAGGTATGATTGATTAACCCTTTACCAAATGGAATCAAGATCAATGAATCGTCACGAAAGCCAAAAGAAGGCAACACCGATTCCAAAATATTCATCCTTCTGTAATTTTAAACTTCAAATACTAAAATTCATTCGTTATGGCAAATGTTGGCTTGCGATACATCCACTCGCCACCAGTGAAGTCTGGAAAGTCGACTGTTTCATTACCCAAAGCGATAGACTGTTCACTTAACGGGGTAATGGCACTCCAGGTAGCTGCATCATACACATCCTGTGGTGTAGGCACCTGTCGCTTGATGGATTCAATAAAAGCATGGATCACAAAAAAGTCCATTCCACCATGTCCTGCCCCTTCGGCTTCCTTGGTCCATCTTGCCCAAAGGGGATGGTCATATTTATCGAGCCATTCGGTGGCGGAATCCCATTGGTGTGGCTTGGCAGCCTTGTCCTCAATATAGATACCATTGTTCACATCCATCCATATCCCATTGGTACCCTGCACACGAAAACCCAATGAATAGGGTCTTGGTAAATCAGTGTCATGCTGTAACAAAACAGTCTCCCCATTAGCACAATTGATCTGTGTGGTAACCACATCGCCTAGCTTAAATTCTACTTTTGCATTCGGATGATTGATACCGCCCTTTTTAACGATTTGATTATGCAAGCCCCTTGCCTTGGAAGAAAATGAATTCAAACTGGTGAAGCGATTCCCCCTGTTAATATTGATATAATTGGCAATCGGACCTACCCCATGCGTAGGATACAAGTCACCATTGCGGTGAACAGAATGCTCTGTACGCCACTTGGCCTCGGAATAACCCTTTTCTCCAAACTCGGATCCGTTGGTAAATTTCACTTCCCGTAAATCATGCTGGTAACCGCCTTGCAGGTGAATAATTTCACCGAAAATACCCTGACGAACCATATTTAATACCGCCATTACATCGCGTCGGTAACAAACATTTTCAAGCATCATTACCTGTGCATGGTATTTTTCTGCTGCCTTTACTACATCCCAATGGTCTTGCAAAGTAATCCCCAACACCACTTCAGTAGCTACATATTTAACGCCGGCTTCAATTGAACCAATTACCATTGGTTTATGCCATTCCCATGGAGTTACTACAATTACCCCATCTAATTTTTCTTTTTCCAGTAATTTTTTCCAGGCATAAATATCACCCGTATAAATTTGAGGCATCTTCTTGCCACTCTTAGTAAACTTTTTCTTGGCATCAATAAGCATTTGCTCATCAATATCACAAATGGCCACTACCTCTACATCGTCGCGTCTTAAAACCAGTTCTAAATGTCCTTGACCCCGGCCGCCAACACCAATAATAGCTATTTTAACTTTTTGGTCTGTAGACATGGCCGATAAGCTACTGCTAGGCCAAATGGCAAAAGAAGCTGCTGCCAAGCCGCTGTTTTTGACGAAATTTTTTCTGTTCATGATTGATAAATAATTTTAAAGTTTCAGATGAAGTAATCAATACCCCGCCAATTTTGGACAATTGAAAGTACACTAATAATTAGTCAACTCCATGCGCAACCGATTGTACAAATTATTTGGACGAAATTTGCCTCCGTCTTGGAACCAATAGGAAACAGCGAAGTGCTCCAACAGCACCCTGTAAAAAGTATATTCTAAGGTAGAAATGGCAAATGCATCATTAGAGTGGCGGCCACCTCCTCAGTATAATAAGCTGTATCAACTGATTTAGTCAACTTCTCCTCAAGCACTTTTATCATCATTTCCATCGCTTTAACCCCCTGACCATAAGGATATTGTTCTATAGATACTACGGGAGGATAAGCCGTATAACTGGTAATCGGCAGATTGGCATAACTTACAAACAGGATATCTTTATTAATTTGTATATGTTGCGATTGAGCATACTGAACTGCATCCATATGAACGTAATCGTTAAACGTAATAATGGCGTTGGGAGGAGATTTCAATGCCAATAACTTTTTTATAGCAGTATGCGTCCCTTCCTTTGAAAAATCTGTCACTTCTACCATCTGCATATCCGCTTTCAATTTTTTGCTACTAAGTCCATCAATATAACCTTTGAGCCTTTCTTTACTGGCCTCCATTTTCTCTGGACCATTTACCAAAGCAATTCGTTTATACCCTCTACTTATTAGCCACCCTACCATTTCAATGGTCCCCTTATACAGATTGCAGAATACTTTATTCACATTTTGAAAAGGTGGCACCCTGTCAAAATACACTATGGGAATATTGTATTTTTCCATGGCATATAAATGATCAAAGTTGCTGGTATTCTTGGAGAGAGATATAATCAGACCATCTACTCGTTGCTTCTTCATCGCATCCAAAACCCTTTTTTCCCTTTCAGGTGTATCATAACTTTGTCCAAACAAAATCGTGTAATCATATTCCATCGCAGCCGACTCTATACCACTGATAGCCTCTGAAAAAAAATCCTCTTTGATATTGGGAAGAATAACTCCAATCGTAAACGATTTTTTTTGTTTGAAGAAAATAGCCTTTGAATTTGGTTCATAATTAAGCTCTTTGGCTAGTGCTAACACCTTTTTTTTAGTACTCATGCCAATTCGAGGATGGTCACTCAACGCCCTCGAAACCGTAGAAACAGATACTTTCAGACGAAGGGCTATTTCCTTAATGGTGGGAATTTTATTTTCCATAAACTAATAGAAAGCTTCT
>CANJDY010000276.1 GCA_947472635.1 Chitinophagaceae bacterium | reverse complement strand
CTCTGAAAATTTGCAAGCCGCAACTGTCAGAAAAAAACTGAATTTTTAATTTCAGCAAATATGGATGAAATTTATTGGCCTTACCTGATGTAGATCATGCCTATTGAAGAATCGGGAAAGGTCAAATTACTAATGGGAAAAATTAATATCGAAGGAAACTGTAGTAAGGGAAGCGTCGCTATCTGAAAACTGAAAATGCATGCAATTAAACAACAATTGAAACTGCTGCGCCCTAGCATGTAGGTGCCAGCTATCGAGGTTTTTAGAAAACAACCTATCCAAATCTAAACCAATTATCAGGTTTCTGAAATAAACATGTTCATTTTGTTGTAATAGCAGCTACGTATGAAAGCGTCTTAAAAACAACAACTGAAATGCCGATTTTTATGCACGTTACTGCTGGCTTCGGTTAGCAATTGTACAAAATCTGGTAGTATTCATCCGCCATCCGATTACTTTCAAATTGAACTTGTACATCATTCATGCCATTTTTTACAATATCTCTCCAGGTATCCTTATTGTCATAGTACAATGGTAGGATTTGATTTTCAAGAATTTCATACAATTGGTTTAGGTCATATTCATCTTGCTCATTTACATGGGTATTTTCATAATCGATTGATGGCACTACAAAACCATTGTTACCATTATTGATAAATTCGCAAATCCATCCATCATTGGTACTTAGATTAACAGCGCCGTTCATGGCAGCTGACATACCACTCGTTCCGCTTGCTTCTCTTGGCACCCTAGGATTGTTGAGCCAGATGTCTGATGCTTGTTTTAGCCGCTTACTCAAAGAAAGTTCATATCCAATACATACGGCTACATTCTTGTAGCGCTTACTGATATGTACTAGGTGATTAAAGTCATTGATAGCCGGATAATCAAGCGGATAGGGCTTTCCAGCCCATATGATTTGTACGGGGTATTTGGTATTATTAAGTAAAG
The DNA here is from genome assembly GCA_947472635.1 of Chitinophagaceae bacterium. The sequence continues at coordinate 3,353 of CANJDY010000276.1, read as the reverse complement.
CCTCAAAGCGTTTATGGTCTCTAGTTAGTAATTCGCCGCGCTTGTAACCTGCAAACCGACGGGCCCATACAATGGTCAATACATCTGGACTCAGCAATTTACCAGTTTGGTCTGCAACCAAATCCAATGCTCTTTTCTTTAAAAATCTTTTACGGTCATCAAACCAAACATCATTGCCATCCACTTTGGCCTTATACAACTGCTTGTCTGCCCAGTACCGCCAATTTTGAGCATTGGTAATGGCTTTGATCTCACAAATACCGGTATACTTATTCCACATTTTCCGACTCACCTCGGCATGCAGTTTAGAAACTCCATTGGCGAGTTTGGCAAAGCGCAAAGCCGCCAAGGAATGGTTAAATAGATCGTCTTCCATGCCGGTAATTTTTCGCACATCATCGATGTGCATACCGCAGAAATAACTCATTTTTTGGCATAAGAAAATATCATGTTTTTCATTTCCCGCTTCTTCGGGAGTATGGGTAGTAAACACTAAGCGTTTTTTAACTTCTTCTACACTGCCAAATTTTCGATGCAGATAAAAAGCTGCACTAATACCATGCGCTTCATTTAAATGATATAACTCGGGGTTGAAATTTATTTCATCCATTAACTTGGCACCTCCTACTCCCAATAAAATAAACTGGGCTACTTTGGTGGCTTCATTTCCGTCATATAGCCGATGGGTAATGGTCTGTGACACGTAATCGTTTTCAGGCAAATCAGTGCTTAACAAAAACATGGGTGCACTGTTGAACGTCTCAGGATTTAGGTACCATGCTTTTACCCAAATTGGATTGTCATGGATATTAATCTGAAATTTGATGCCAGTATCTTCCAAGAAATTGTAAATCTTTTCATTCCATTGAACCTGAAGGGTCTGGTCTGCATTTCGGGCCTGGTCGTAATAACCGAATTTCCATAAAATACCAATCCCAACCATATTCTGCTTTAATTCATAGGCACTTCGCATATGCGAACCAGAAAGAAATCCAAGTCCGCCACTATATATTTTTAAGGGTTGATGAATGGCAAATTCCATCGAAAAGTAAGCAATTCGTTTACTGTAATTTTCATTTACAGCATAAGGCACCTTGAAATTATTAAAACTCATACACCAGATTAATTTGAAATGGGCTGCAAGATAATGCGAATTTTCAGGAAAAAAATGACTCCCCTTTTTATCATAAGGGTATTACCACTTAATCTCAAATAATCGATTCAATCATTTTGATAAAACAAACATTCCTCCTTACTTTACAACTGGGAATCCCTTTTTGCCAAGAAAATTAAAATTACCCTACTATTAAAAGTAATTAAAATAGTCCTTTATTCAAATGTCTTATTACAATACTTTTTGTCCCCCAAACCTTTACCATCGTTCAAAATCGCTACTCAACGAAAAAAAGAAGGTAATATAAGAACAAGCGGTGCTTTTTTGCCCTACAACCTTTTTTTCGGCCGCCAATGGCATAAGGAATGGAAAGCTTGGTAAATTGGGGTCATGTACAGCAAGGGCGGATTTTGAAATATTGAATTTGTTTTTTAGATTTGACTAAAATTTAATTTAGTCAAGATGAAGTTTTCAGTCTCCGAAGAAAATTATATCAAAAACATTTTCCACCTTCAGCAGCAATCTGAATTAGTCAATACCAATTCGCTGGCCAATGAATTACAGACCAAACCTGCATCTGTAACAGATATGCTCAAGAAATTGCAAATAAAAAATTTGCTTGAGTATGAAAAATACAAAGGATTTCGGCTTTCTACCAAGGGCAATAAAGTGGCTATCAACATTGTTAGGCGACACAGATTATGGGAATATTTTTTAGTTGCCAAGCTGGGGTTTGAATGGGACAAAGTACATGCCATTGCCGAAGAACTTGAACACGTCAGTAACCAAGAACTAATTCAAAAGTTGGATAGCTTTCTCAACTACCCCCAAACTGACCCCCATGGCGACCCAATTCCAGATGGCGATGGCAAAATTCCAGTCATTCGCCAACTCTGTATCGCCGATGTGATTGAAAAGAAAAAGGTTATCGTAAGCTCAGTAGCTAACCAGTCGCCTGCAATGCTGGAATTGCTCAATCATTATCACATCAATATAGGGACGGAATTGAAAATAAACCAGCGGTTTAGTTTTGACGAATCGATAGAGATCAAAGTTGGCAAGTATGCAGTCTGTGTAATTAGTAATCCGGTGGCAAAAAATATTTTTGTATATCATGAATAATCAATCTCACCCTACAACTTCACTGAGTGAAGTACACCAGAGCATCGATACTACAGGAAAAAAAAGGGGATGGCGGAAAATGCTTTCTTTTTTAGGGCCTGCTTACTTGATCAGTGTGGGCTACATGGATCCGGGCAACTGGGCTACGGATCTTGCCGGAGGCAGCAAGTTTGGCTATAGTTTAATTTGGGTCCTCCTAATGAGTAACTTGATGGCACTATTGCTTCAAGGACTTTCTGCAAGGCTAGGCATTGTACGTGGACGTGATCTTGCACAGGCAAACAGAGAAGCATACCCTAGATATGTCAATCTTGCATTGTACTTACTTGCAGAAGTAGCCATAGCAGCATGTGACCTAGCAGAGGTTTTAGGCATGGCAATTGGCATACAGTTATTAACTGGCTTACCTTTGATTTGGGGGGTATCCATTACCATTTTGGACACCTTTCTTTTATTATACCTACAAAAAATGGGTATGCGAAAAATGGAAGCTTTTATCATTAGCTTAGTAGCGGTAGTAGCCATTTCATTTTTAATAGAAATTATTTTTGCTGGGCCGGTTATCGGTGAAATTGCCCATGGCTTTATTCCAACTGCACTTTCGGATGAAGCCCTTTACATTGGAATAGGAATCATTGGAGCCACTGTAATGCCTCATAATTTATACTTGCACTCCGCACTAGTTCAAACTCGTAAAATTGAACGTTCCAATGCTGGTATCAAGCAGGCACTAAAATTTAACCGCATTGATACCACCATCGCACTCAATCTGGCATTTTTGGTAAATGCCGCCATCTTGATTTTAGCTGCTACCGTTTTCTTCAAAACAGGTAATTCACAGGTTGCTGAAATCAAAGAGGCTCATCGGCTATTGCCCAATTTCCTAGGCAATTTAGCGCCTAAACTTTTCGCCATTGCATTAATTGCTGCCGGTCAAAGCAGCACCATCACAGGCACATTAGCGGGCCAAATAATTATGGAAGGGTATTTAAGTTTACGGATTAACCCATGGGTAAGGCGTTTACTAACCCGGTTACTAGCTATCATTCCTGCCTTGCTAGTCATTGGAATTTATGGGGAGGAAAAAGTAAATTCCTTACTGGTATTGAGCCAAGTG
>CANJDY010000275.1 GCA_947472635.1 Chitinophagaceae bacterium | reverse complement strand
TAGATCATTGGCTATATCAAGGGCTGCATCAATTTCAATGATTGAGCCTCTTGCAATTTCATAATATCTTTTTCTTTCTGATTCTGATTTTCTTGAAGCCCCTTCAGCAATATTTAAATGAACAGATAGTGCTGCTCTTCTAATTTGAGTAACCATTCCAAATTTTTCATCTGCTGGTATTTGTTTGGTTAATTGGTAACATTCCTTTACAAATTTTCGTGAAAAACTGTATAGATCAAGCTTTTGGTGATTAAGTGTTAAGAACATGGTTGAATGGTGAATGGTGAATTGTCAATGGTGAATGGTGAATGGTCAATCATAATAGTACAATTAATTTAATTCAATCACAAACAAAAAATCAATAAATTTAATGATCGTTATTCTATCTATTCACCATTGACAATTCACCATTCACCATTGACAATTTACCTCAGCAACCTCACTGCATCCTTGGCGAAGTAGGTGGCAATTAAATCTGCCCCGGCTCTTTTGATGGAAGTGAGGCTTTCCAAGATGGCTTTATCTTCCTGTAGCCAACCCATTTTTGCGGCTGCTTTAATCATTGCGTATTCACCGCTTACATGATAGGCACTAACGGGAACGTCCACTGCATTTTTTACTTCACGAATAATATCGAGGTAGGCCATGGCGGGTTTTACCATTACAATATCGGCACCTTCTTCAATATCCATCAAAGTTTCTTTTATAGCTTCTATTCGATTGGCATAATCCATCTGGTAGGTTTTTTTATCACCAAAACCAGGCGCACTATCCAAGGCATCACGAAATGGTCCGTAAAAGCAAGAGGCATATTTGGCACTGTAGGCCATGATGCCTGTTTTGGTAAAATTATTTTGTTCCAGTGCTTCCCGTATGGCACCAATCCTTCCATCCATCATATCGCTAGGTGCAATTATGTCGGCACCAGCTGAAGCATGGCTCAGACTCATTTTTACCAACGCTTCCACAGTGGGATCGTTCACAATTTCGCCCTCTATTACAATTCCATCGTGCCCGTAAGTGGAGTAGGGGTCTAATGCCACATCGGTCATAATAATCATTTCCGGCACTGCATCCTTTATGGCTTTAATTGCCCGCTGCATTAATCCATCTGGATTCCAAGATTCCTTTCCGGTATTGTCTTTCGTATCATCGGCCGCTTTTACAAACAATAAAACAGCTTTGATCCCCATACTCCAAAGTTCTTTTACTTCCTTCAATGTGCCATCAATAGAACGTCTGTAATAGCCGGGCATGGAGGGAATTTCAAAAGCTATATTTTTTCCTTCATCAATAAACAAAGGAGCAATAAAATCAGAAGGTTGCAAAACCGTTTCGGCAACCAGGCTTCTGATGGAAGCATTTTTTCTTATTATCCGGTTTCTTCTTTGTAAGTACATGGATTATATTTTAATCTTTTTTGAGCTATGAATGATTGATGTAAGGATGTCTGATGTCTGATTTTTTGATGTCTGATTTAAGGATGTCTGATTTAAGGATGTCTGATGTATGATTTTTTGATGTCTGATTTTTTTTCGGATCGAATGTTTTTCTTCATTCGAAATCTTTTTCATGACTTACTGATGCTAGAAAAAAAGAGATCCATCAAATTTAACTAAATCATACATCGAAAAATCAGACATCATACATCAGACTTCCTCCATCCGTCATTAAATTAAGTATATTATTTACCTTTGCTGTTTTATCGGTGGCAGCAAAAATTGCTGTTAATTCATTTGCTTCATTAATTAATTCCCTTACCTGTTCGCCTTTGAGGAGTTCTGCCTCTTCGATTATTTCCAGCCAGTAATGTGATTCATCTGCTTCTTCTAAAACAATCTCGATTTTATAAATGAAATCCTTCGAAGACTTTGCCCTTGCAGTTGCTCGGTAATTTGCTCCTACGGAACCTGCAGATCTTATAATTTGTTTTGCTATTTCGTAACCTGCAGCATTTTTTGGCAATTTTTCGCAAAGTTGTATTACATCAATATGAAATTTTTTTGTTCTTTTTTGAAGTGTATGCCTGTCCATTGTAATTTTGTTTTTACAGAGGTAAAGTACAATTCAAAATTGGCAATTTTTATTTTTTTACAATTTTTTAGACTTATTTTTTGATGTCTGATTTTTTGATGTCTGATTTTTTTCTTCTTTCGAAGTTTATGTAATGATTCGCTTACGATAATGTCAAGAAAGAAATTCAACAAATTTAACTAAATCAGACATCAGACATCAAAAAATCAGACATCCTTACATCAGACATTAAATCCACTCAATCGGGTGCAAACAAGCCTGCAATAATTTATCCTCCTCCGTCCCTGGAATGGGTTGGTAATCGTATTCAAATCTTACTGTGGGCGGCAGACTCATTAAAATGCTTTCTGTTCGGCCATTTGTTTTTAATCCAAACAAGGTTCCACGGTCGTGCACCAGATTAAATTCTGTGTATCGCCCCCGCCTTATTTCTTGCCAGTGTTTGTTTTCAGCACTATAAGGCAATTGTTTTCTTTTTTCTACAATTGGGATATAGGCTTCTATAAATGCTTGGCCACAGGCTTTTGCAAAGGCAAACCAATAGTCAATATTTTTCTCTTCAGTAGGCCTTTTGTAATCATAAAAAATTCCGCCAATACCTCTGCGTTCATTGTTTCGATGGGTATTTACAAAATAATCATCGCATGTTTTTTTAAAGTCGCGGTAAAAACTGGTGTCAAATTGGTCACAAACATTTTTATATGTTTGGTGGAAATGTTTTGCATCGGCTTCAAATAAATAATAGGGGGTAAGATCAGTACCGCCTCCAAACCATCGGTCTATGACATCGCCGGCACCGTTATACAATTCAAACATGCGGTAATTACAATGTACAGTGGGTACAAAGGGGCTTATCGGATGAATGACCAAGCTAAGTCCACAGGCAAACCAACTATCTCCATCAATTTTTAACTGTGCCCGCATAATATCAGTCACTTTGCCAAATACGATGGAGGTATTAACCCCTCCTTTTTCAATCACCTTGCCATTTTGGATAACCCTAGTTTTACCACCCCCACCTTCCGGTCTGTCCCAAGCATCCTCCACAAATTTTGCAGCGCCATCCGATTTTTCTAAAGCACTGCAAATATCATCTTGAAGCTGGTGAATAAAGCTAATCCACCGATCGCGAAAATTTCCACTCAAGCCATCACCAAAGGGTAGGGTATTTTTCGACGCTGCATTGTGGTTAGATTGTTTCACGATATTATTTATTGTTTCGCTTTTTTTCTGATTTTCAAATCTTACCTATATTCCTTCACCGCATCCACAAATGCCCTAGCATGGTCAACTGGAATATTGGGGGTTATACCATGTCCTAAATTGGCAATGTAATTTTGCACACCAAAAGCATCAATCATTTCTTTTACTGCTTTTTTAATTTCAGGGATCGGCGCTAGTAATTTGGCGGGATCAAAATTGCCTTGTAATACAATTTTATTGCTGGTCAGCTGTCGAGCAAATTCAGGTGCGATGCACCAATCGATTCCAATACCTGCTGCACTACTTTCACTCAGTTCCTTGAGTGCATACCAGCTTCCTTTTGGAAAAAGAATGACCGGCACCTCATCTTTAAGTGCATCGGCTATTTGTAACAGGTAAGGCTGTGCGAATATTTTGAAATCTGCAGGGCTCAGCGATCCTGCCCAGCTGTCAAAAACCTGAACGGTGTCGGCTCCTGCACGTGCCTGTAATTTCAAATAACTAATGGTGATTTGGGTGATTTTTTGTAGCAATTGGTGGGCTAGTAATGGTTGGGTATAGGCAAATTGCTTGGCCTTTTCCCAGGTCTTGCTTCCCTTACCTTCTACCATATAACAAAGGATGGTCCAGGGGGCGCCAGCAAAACCGATGAGTGGAACCCTTCCATTCAATTCAGTTTTGGTAAGTGTCAATGCATCATATACATATTGTAAACTTTCTTCTGCACCATCAGTAATCAGTGCATCAATGTCTTTTTGTGTTTGTATAATTTTCGGAAGGGAAGGCCCTTTTCCCTCTTCCATCAATACTTCCAATCCCATCGCTTGTGGAATGACTAGGATGTCAGAGAAAATAATGGCAGCGTCTACCCCTACCTGTTCTACAGGTTGCAAAGTAATGGCACAAGCCAATTCAGGCGTTTGTACCCTTGTAAAGAAATCGTATTTCGCTTTCAATTTTAAATAATCGGGCAAGTATCTTCCTGCCTGTCGCATCATCCATACCGGCGGTCGCTCAACAGTTTCTTTTCGTAATGCCCTAAGGAGCAGGTCGTTTTTAATTGGAATCAT
>CANJDY010000274.1 GCA_947472635.1 Chitinophagaceae bacterium | reverse complement strand
GTCAAATTAGTTTCTACCTTATGTGCATGTTGCACCCTTAATTCTACTCCGTGATAACCTGCTTTTTCGCAATTGGTAATCAGCGTGGGCAAGTCCCAGTCCCTACCCCATTGATAGGTAACCATTCCCAGCCGCATTCCAGTTGGTTTTGTCAGTGAAAAATTGGGCAAACTACCTATTGTAGTAAGTGCAAGTCCTGCCCCTATTCCATTCTGAATGAAGTGGCGTCTGGATAAATTATTTTTCATACTGTTTGAGATTGGTAAAGGAATTAAAATACAATAAATTGATATTCCAAATCTAATCAGTAAAATATTGGGAACCAAAAATAAAAGTTTGTTTTAAATAATTTGTAAATCCAGATTCGAAGTTCATTTAGCAGTAACCAAGTGCTAAGCCTCCTTATTACTGATAAGTTGAAGGTAATTTTTGAATATCAAAATAATCCATTCCCCTACGCTCTTTCCCTGCCATTGCCCCTGTTCAATTGAATCACGATAATGAATGCCTCCATAAAGGCGTGATAAAGAAGCCTCTGCAGCAGCCAACTTAAAGGAAGTGAATTTCCTTACGGGTAAACCAAACTCCACTTCTGAATCATCTGAAAAGGAAAAATTTTCTCCGACTATATTAGTTAATACAACAGCTGCAGCGGAAGATACTACACTGTGTCCGGAAACATATTCAGGAAAAGGAGGGGTTTGTAATAACGGATGCCAGCGAGTATCAATAAGCTGTTTAATAGCCGTTTCAGGTCTTACCCGGTTACTCCTGTATTTTTCATCCCAGCAGGCAATAAATGCATCTGCCATCGCAATACTCAACAATGCATGAACAAAGACTGTTTTACCCAACGAATATTTTTTGGCATTACAGGCGATACCAGCAATACCAATCCAATGACCTCCAGGCGAAATTTTCTTTAAACCAAATTCTACATGACCTATTTGCTGAATTGCAAAGGGATTGCAATCCCAAAACAAGGCGATTGATTGCTGCTTTTTATTTGCGGAATTAACTATATAATAAACTTCTTTTAGTTCAATATAATAAGAGGATGTTTTTGAACTGTCATAAACAGCTGGAGCATTTACCCTAAATTGCTGAGCAGAATCAATCAAAAATGTCCTTACCTTATTCCAATGAGGCTCCACTGGAGCCATAAATGCGGGTGGAGTTGGTTTCCAATACCCATCAGCTAATAATGGAGTATACCTTTCGTAGTTTGTTAATTTAGTAAATCCATCTGCCTTTACATACAACATCAAATTTTTCAATACTGTATCTACTAAGGCCGCAGAATGGATATAAATTGCCTGTTGTTTACTATCAACAGAATACAGTGATGACAATGAGTCAATTTGACTTTTGAGCAAATAACCAGAAGGCAATAACCTTTCTCCCGATTTATATACACTCAAAATAATGGCCAAAGAAACATCTACTGATTTCAAAAAACTATCACTTACAGTAATTTTTTTAAAACCTTTCAATAGCCCACTAAATGAAGGATAATTTTTTTTATCAAATAGGGACTGAACTTCGTAGGCACAAAGCGTAACATAAGCATAATAGCGACTTGCTGCAACCGGGGAAGTAACATCATTGACCATCACATCCGTCACTTTTTTTAACGCGTTTACATATACTCTTGAACCAGGTGAGATTTTCGGAAATGAAAACGCAACAATAACAGTAAAATTTATTGCGAACAAAAGAAGTAGCTTTTTCAATATATTAAAGTTTAATATTTTAAAAATACCGGTGGCTGACTATTTATTCCTACCATCAGCAAATCAATTCCTCCAGCTGTTGTTAATGGTACAATTTCCCGAATGCATCCTTTCAATTGAATACCCGCCTGCAACTGAGGTGTATAGGTAAAATTACCCTTACCGTCACCTTCCAGTAGCACCCCATAGTTGGCATCAATTTTACCAATTTTAATTCTAACTTGATCTACATTTCCACCGAGTAAAATATCCACATTTCCATCATGAGTAAAGTCGGCAGTTTGTATAGCGTACACCGGAGAATAGTCGGCCTGGATTGGCAAAGAATGCAGCATAAATTTCCCTTTTACATTTTCAAACCAAGTAGTGTGCAAATAATTAATTGAAAGTATGGAGGCTGTTTTCAACTGTTCTTCAGTTAGCACATCGTTAATGGTGGCATCAGCATAAGAATCATAAGTAGGAAACCGTTGTCGCAACCCTATCATCTGGTCCGTCATTTCATCTCTGGATGCCATTGGATAGGATTTCCCTTCAATATAATTACAGATTATTGGATCCTCAAAACCATTGTTATCAAAATCGCTGTAATACATCGTTGCTGATTCAGTTGAGGAAGCCTTTAATTGACTATTCGTTCCCCAATTACCTGCAATCAAATCAAGATCCCCATCCCGATCAATATCCACTAAATGAAGCCTGTTCCACAAACCAGTTAATTTTTTATCAAAAAAATGATTGGTTTGGTCGGTGAATAAATTTTGCTGAAAGGAGAAACATTGAATGGGCATCCATTCACCGCATACAATGAGTTCATTCATTTGATCGCCGTCAATATCAGCCCAAATTGCATCCGTAACCATTCCAAGCGATAAAAATACAGGGGCTAGTTGCAATGTTTGATCTGAGAAAAAGCCCTTTCCATTGTTTACCAGGAGTCTGCTGCCTGGAGATAGTGGATACTTCCCAGGAATAATTCTTCCAGCAATAAATAAATCTAAATCACCATCCTTATCAAAGTCCATTGAAACAACCTTTGAGCCAGCATTGAATTCAATGGGAACTGCATCTTCTTTTTTAATAAATATCCCCTTTTCATTGATATACAACCTATCCTGAAGTAACGGATCTTTGATAGATAAAGCATATCCGCCACTTACCACATATAGATCCATATCACCATCATTGTCTGCATCAAAAAAAATGGCATTACAATCTTCGTAAGCTGAATTCTTACTAAAAAAAGGTTGGGGTGATAAAATAAAATTTCCATTTGGTTGCTGAAGATATAATGAGCCGGACTTACCACCAGATCCGCAAATATAAATATCGTCGAGATTGTCGCCATTGATATCTGCCTTTGCTATATGTGGACCTGAATGCGAAATCATATTCAGCATCAATGGCTGAATTTTAAAATCATTTTTAGCATCTTCCAAATGAACATAGTCAATCTTTTGCAGACTTTTTTTAAAAAATTTATTTACAACAATTGGAAGCACCCATTCTCGATCGTGTGAATTGGATTGAACAATTTGAATCAATTGATTGCTATGTAACCCACTTGTCACAGTCTGTAACATTCCATCCGGCCAGCAAATCAGCAGCGAATCAATTTCATTATCTGGAAAGGTAAAATGCAAAGGCAACTGCATAGAGGACTGGAATCCATGTACAGGATAATTTTCAATCGTAAAAATACCGGAGTTGGCAAAAGCGGTCACTCTAGCTCCTATTGCAAATTTATTTTTTGCGTTGGAGATTAACTGAATCTTTACATAATTTCCTCCGATTTTTTGTTCGATTGTATTGTTCTTGTAAATACCAGCTTCCCGGTTCATTTTATTAACTACTAGGTCAAGATCACCATCATTATCCAAATCAGCATATACAGCACCCTGCGAAAAGTTTACTTCATCAAATCCCCAATCAGAAGAGTGATCTTTAAAATTAAAATTTCCAGTATTTTCATATATATAATTATGTAAGGGAGTTGAAGAAATCCCCTGCAGCATTTGAAACATTCTGCTATCCGTTGTGCCTTGTAAATGCTTTAATCTTTCATTCGCATAAAACTTTACAAAATCCCGATTGGTCATATCCCTACCATATCCATTGGTTACAAAAAGGTCTTTTTTGCCATCATTGTTAAAATCAGCCAACAGGGCTGACCAACTCCAGTCTGTATTGGATATCCCACTTAGCTGACCTATCTCGCTAAAGGTTCCATCGCCATTATTTACCTGCAGCATATTGCGCATTAACTGGTGATAAAAACCATTGGAGACGGTATTGTTGTACAACTCGTAATTATCAGGAGCATACAATAATTTTTGCCGTCGATTATCTTTCGGAAGCATATCGAGCGTGAAAATATCTAACAACCCATCGTTGTTGATATCTGCAATATCCACCCCCATGGAGAAATTGGAAAGGTGACCTACAGCTGCTTGAAGTGACTCTTTAAATGTACCATCTTTATGATTGATATAAAGATAATCTTCCTCAACATAATCGTTGGTAACATAAATATCGGGCCATCCATCATTATTTATGTCAGCAATATTTATTCCCAAACC
>CANJDY010000273.1 GCA_947472635.1 Chitinophagaceae bacterium | reverse complement strand
GGGTAATATCTACTATTTATAATCTAGAGGAAACTATTACTAAAACATAATGCATCGATTGCTGCATCAAACAAATAAGTTGTTGTATGGAAAAAGAATTTTTTGAACATGGGCTATCAAAAACCCGGCGACGTTTCCTTTCTACTATGGGTATGGGCATTGGAAGTGTTGCGTTGGGCTCATTACTCATGCCGGATCTTTTTGGCAATAGTAATGCGGGAGACAATGCATTAACTCCGGGTATTCCTCATTTTGCACCTAAAGCCAAGCGAGTAATTTACCTGTTTCAGAATGGAGCGCCTGCCCAACAGGAATTGTTTGATTATAAACCCAAGCTTCGGGAAATGACTGGGGTTGAAATACCGCCTTCTGTTCGAGGAACTCAACGCTTAACTGGTATGACATCTGGCCAGTCAACCTTTCCATTGGTGGGATCGTTTGTTGACTTTAAACAACATGGTAAGTCAGGTGCATGGATCAGCGACTTGTTGCCCTATACAGCAAAAATTGCCGATGAGCTTTGTTTCGTCAAATCAATGTATACAGAAGCCATTAACCATGATCCGGCATTGACCTTTTTACAAACAGGGGCACAGCAGGGAAATCGGCCAAGTATGGGTTCCTGGTTAAGTTATGGCTTAGGTAGTGAAAATAAAAATCTGCCAGCTTTTACAGTGTTGCTTTCTCGAGGCATTGGAAATGGACAAGGCGTTTATTCAAAATTATGGTCCAATGGTTTTTTAGATTCTGTGCATCAAGGCGTGCAATTTAGTAAAGGAGAAGATCCTGTATTATACATTAAAGATAACGATGGCATCAGCCGCAATGAGCGGAGGGAAATGTTGGACAATCTTTCTGAGTTGAATAATTTGTCTTATCAACAATTTGGTGATCCTGAAATCGCTACGCGCATCAAGCAATATGAAATGGCTTATCGCATGCAGACAGCCGTGCCCGAAGTAATGGATTTATCAAAAGAGCCAGATAGTATTGTAAATATGTATGGCCCGGATTGTTTGGTGCCGGGCACTTTTGCCGCCAACTGTTTATTAGCAAGAAAACTATCCGAAAAAGGAGTTCGCTTTGTGCAGTTGTACCACCAGGGATGGGATCAACATGGTCATCTTCCCTTTGAAATAGCTAGTCAAGCAAAAGACGTGGACCAGGCTTCTGCGGCATTGGTGATGGACCTTAAACAACGTGGTTTGTTGGATGAAACGTTGGTGATCTGGGGAGGTGAATTTGGTCGCACTAGCTTTACACAGGGCAAACTTACAAAAGAAGATTATGGTCGAGATCACCATCCCCGTTGTTTTACGGTGTGGATGGCAGGCGGAGGTATAAAGCCAGGTATTACCTATGGCGAAACCGATGAACTTGGCTACAATATAATTAAAGACCCTGTTCATGTGCACGACTTTCAGGCCACCATTTTAAATCAATTGGGGCTCGATCACGAAAAACTTATTTTTAAACATCTTGGCCGTCGTTATAAGTTAACAGATGTTTCCGGAAAAGTAGTAAGGGACATTATCGGTTAATGAATTAGGTATTCAATCATCCTAAATGGTATCCATTGTAATGAATAATAAACTAAGACTTGTTGCGAGGCAGTTGTTAATAGTGTTGAATATTTTTGCACTATTTCTATTATTGTTTTCCAACTATATTGTACTGCCCTTTTGGATACAACCTTTAGGAAGAATGCATCCTGCACTACTGCACTTTCCTATAGTGATTTTGATACTCGGTGTGGTGATGGGATTGCGCCGCTTCTCGGGTCAGCAGGAAGTAAATACGACATTTGATAGGTTTGCAAGCAGCCTTGTTTTGGCAGGTGCTTTATTGGCAGGGGTAACGGTTATCATGGGTTTGTTTCTTTCCAAGGAATCGGGATATTCGGGTGATACATTGATATGGCATAAATGGGCAGGAGCTGCGATTTTTTTTATGTCATCAATCATATTTTGGGTTAGCGATAAGCCTTGGTACAAAAAAGCGGTGGCATGGTCTTTCGGATCTATGCTGGTAATGGTGATTTTGTTTACAGGTCATTATGGTGGCGTATTGTCGCATGGTGAAAATTTTATTATTCAGCCCATCTTGTCTAATATCAAAAAGCCTTTAGTGCCTATAGAAAAGGCGATCGTGTTTAATGACCTTATTCATCCAATCTTTGATGCTAAATGTGCCGGCTGTCATAACCTGCATAAACAGAAAGGGGAGTTGTCATTGGCAGATACCCTTTCCATGTTAAAGGGTGGTAAAACAGGCAAGCTGTTTGTATCCGGCTATCCCGAAATAAGTTTGCTTTTACAGCGTGTACACCTTCCCGTGGATGATGAAAAACATATGCCGCCTTCAAGTAAACCACAACTTAGTGCGGATGAAATCAATTTACTTGGATGGTGGATTAAAAACCAAGCCAATTTTACACAGAAAGTAATCACATTACCCGCAACTGATTCTTTAAGGCTATTGGCAAATAAATTATTGAAGGGTTCAACAATAGTTGAAGACAACTTTACCTTCCCTACTGCTGATGAAAAAACAATCGCAAAGCTTTCTACCGATTACAGAACCATACAACATGTTGCTAAAGCATCGCCAGGGCTTGATGTAAGAATATACAACAAAGATATTTACAACGTGAAGCAATTGGAGGAATTAGGTGAAATTAAAAGGCAGGTGATATCATTGAGTCTCGCTAAGCTACCGGTCAAAAATGAAGATCTTACTAAAGTGAGCATGTTTGAAAACCTGCGTAAGTTAGATATCAATTTTACGGATGTTACCACTAGCGGTATTGGTGCATTATCCTCATTAAAACACCTGCATACCCTTTGTTTGTCGGGAACGAAAATATCGAGTGCAGGATTTAAAGAAATTATTAGCCAATTCAAAAATCTTGCAACGGTTACTTTGTGGAGCACCAGTCTGTCTGCGCAGGAAATTACTCAGTTGCAACAAAATTTTAAAAATATCAATTTCGTGCAAGGTTTTGTTATTGACGAATCAGAAAAGATAAAAATAAATCCACCCCAGATAAAAAATAAAAGTTTGGTGTTTGCCAATTCTATTGATGTTGCATTATTTCATCCTATTAACGGAACCGAACTTCGTTATACACTGGATGGAAAAGAACCAGACAGTATTTCTTCGCTTGTGTTTACTAATAAAACGGTTATTACAAAAACTTCTACCATAAAGGCCAAGGCATACAAACAGGGATGGTATTCCAGTGATGTGGCGGAGTTTAGCTTTTTAAAAAATACGTTTATTCCCGATAGTATAGTATTGGTATCTCAACTGAACAGCAGACATCTAGCCGAAGGTTCGAAAACGTTTTTCAATACAAAGCTGGGTGTTATTGGTGCCAATAACCCTGCATGGGCCAACTACTGGGCGGGCGTCCGTAAAAATGATTTGATAGTTGATTGCTTCTTTAAGCAACCGGTCAAAGTAGCTTCTTATGGCTTTCATTATATGGTGGAAGAAGCAACAGGTATTTTGCCACCGGTATCTGTAGAAGTTTGGGGAGGGGATAGTCCACAAAAATTAAGCCTTCTTACTAAATTTTCACCATCGCAACCCATCAAAGGGGAGAAGCCCTCCCTTAAGTTTGCTGAAGGAAAATTTACATCTCGTAAGTTATTGTATCTTAAAATTATCGTAAAGCCTTATACGAAAGGTAAGGATCGCCATTTGTTATTGATAGATGAAATGTTTTTAAATTGAGTATTGGCTAATTGGTAGATTAAGCAAAGGTGGTTTCATCGAGCAAGCTTCTAAATAATTGGGTAAACAATTAATGCCTATTTCGACCTATAGTTTTTCATATTTTTTACTCCTCTAAATGGCTCCAATCATTTTTAGAAATTGGTTGACGGATTAAAAAGTCACTCTAGTTAAAAAAATGGAAGGATGCCAAAGCCAGATTAAACAATTCCACGACTTTTCTGTTTTAGCCTACATGAACAATGGAAAAAGTAACAGTTCACCTATATCGCTATTGTAAACTATTTGTATTTTGTAGGAATGTGTTCTGATATTTTTGTAATTTTATCGCTCTAAATAATTTTTTAAAAAAAGATATATGGAAAATAATACCAATAATGGCGAAGGCAAATGTCCGTTTACCGGTGCAGCTGCTAGTCCAAAACATAGTGGCGCTGGAGCTGGAACAAGAAATACTGACTGGTGGCCAAACCAGTTGAAGTTGAATATCCTTCGGCAGCATTCTTCATTGTCCAATCCGATGGGGGAGTCTTTTAACTATGCAGCTGAGTTCAATTCCTTGGATTTAAAAACTGTGAAGAAAGATAT